>CAVGIZ010000103.1:0-8904 GCA_963629255.1 Anaerovoracaceae bacterium | reverse complement strand
TTAGGTGGGTTTATTTAGGTTGCTTTCGCGCGGGAAGGGGCCCTTGGGGGCGCGGAAAGGCTATGCGGCGCATTTAGGTGGGTTGGATTAGGTTGCTTACGCGATGGGAAGGGGGGCTTTGGGTGGGGCGCGGCAGAAATGCCGCGGAAGGGGGGTTGAATGTTGGGCGAAAATATGGTATAATATACGTCCATAAACCCCGAAGAGGGGACAACGTAATACAAAGAAGAAGTATAGTCATGAAAATTAAATTCGGTGATACAGTCGAAAACATTGTAACCCGCAAGGAGTTTCCGCTCCGCAAGGCGCAGAAGGTCCTGAAGAATCGCACGGTTGCGGTTTTGGGGTATGGCATTCAGGGGCCAGCGCAGGCCTTGAACATGCGTGACAATGGGATCAACGTAATCGTTGGGCAGCGCAAGGGCGCGAGCCGTAACTCGAGCTGGGCGCGTGCGATTAAGGATGGCTGGGTGCCGGGTAAGACGTTGTTCTCGATTGAAGAGGCGGCGGAGAAGGGTGACATCATCATGATGCTGACGAGCGATGGCTCGGTTGGTGAAGTTTGGAAAAAGATTGAGAAGTATGTGACGCCGGGTAAGGCGTTGTATTTCAGCCATGGTTTTGCGTATGTGTATCAGAAGTTGACTGGGGTGAAGCCGAGCGCGGATGTGGACGTGATTATGGTTGCGCCGAAGGGTTCGGGTACGAATGTGCGGCGTAATTTCTTGAATGGTGCGGGGATTAATTCGTCGTATGCGATTGCGCAGAATGCGACGGGGATGGCGCCGGAGCTGACGCTTGCGATTGGCATTGCGGTTGGTTCTGGGTATTTGTTCCCGACGACGTTTGAGAAGGAAGTGACGAGCGACTTGGTGGGCGAGCGCGGCATTTTGATGGGTGCGTTGTGCGGCGTGATGGAAGCGCAGTACTACACTTTGCGTGCGAATGGTCACAGCCCGAGCGAGGCGTTCAATGAGACGTGCGAGGAGCTGACGCAGTCGCTGGCGCGTTTGGTGGACGAGAACGGGATGGACTGGATGTATTCGAACTGCTCGCAGACGGCGCAGCATGGTGCTTTGAAGTGGCGGCCGATGTTCCGTAAGGCGACGGAGCCTGTGTTCAAGAAGTTGTATGCGTCTGTGAAGAAGATGCAGGAAGCGAAGGAAGTGATTCGCGATACGGGCCGCAAGGACTACAAGGAGTTCATGGCGGCGAAGTTGCAGGACATGCATGATTCCGAGATGTGGCGTGCGGGCGAGGCGGTGCGCAAGTTGCGTCCGCATGAACCGGCGCATGCGAATGCGAAGACGGCGGCGGGTGTGCAGGGCCGTAAGATTGTGAAGTAATTTATAAATTAAGGTAAGGAGAACAAATGATCTACTCGACAGAGGTTGAGCATCAGTGCCCGCTCATGAAGGGGTGCAATCATGGACCGGCGCCGATTCCCGAAGAAGGGAAGTGGGTGCAGGCAAAGGAAATCAAGGACATCAGCGGTTACACGCATGGCGTGGGCTGGTGTGCGCCGCAGCAGGGGGCTTGCAAGCTTTCGCTGAACGTGAAGAACGGCGTCATTGAAGAGGCGCTTGTTGAGACGATTGGGTGCTCGGGTATGACGCACTCGGCGGCGATGGCGAGCGAGATTCTCGTTGGCAAGACGATTCTTGAGGCGCTGAATACGGACCTTGTGTGCGACGCGATTAACACGGCGATGCGCGAGTTGTTCTTGCAGATTGTGTATGGCCGCACGCAGAGCGCGTTTTCGGATGGTGGGCTTGTGATTGGTGCTGGGTTGGAAGACCTTGGCAAGGGCTTGCGTTCGATGGTGGGCACGATGTATGCGACGAAGGCGAAAGGTCCGCGTTATTTGGAGATGACGGAGGGCTATTGCACGAAGATGGCGCTCAACAAGAACAATGAGGTCATTGGGTATGAATTCGTTTCGCTTGGCAAGATGACGGACTTCATCAAGAAGGGACTTACGCCGAATGAGGCGTGGGAGAAGGCGAAGGGTCATTACGGGCAATTCGAAGGCGCGGCGAAATACATTGATCCGCGTAAGGACTAATTAGGAAAGGAGATTTGAAATGGCGACGAAGAAAGTTACCAAGAAGGCCGTGAAGGGCGCGAAGGCGACTGAGAAGTTGTTTGAGGGCTATGAACGCCGTGAGGCGAAGATCTTGGCGGCGTTGAAGCCGTACGGGATTAAGTCGATTGAAGAGTGTGCGGAGATCTGCAAGAAGGCGGGATTTGATCCGTACAAGATTGTGGAAGAGACGCAGCCGATTTGCTTCGAGAATGCGAAGTGGGCATACACGGTTGGCGCGGCGATGGCGATTAAGAAGGGATGCAAGAAGGCGAAGGATGCCGCGGCAGAAATTGGCGTGGGGCTTCAGGCGTTTTGTATTCCGGGTTCGGTCGCGGAAAACCGCAAGGTTGGTTTGGGCCACGGCAATTTGGGCGCGATGCTTTTGGATGACGCGACGGAGTGCTTTGCGTTTTTGGCTGGGCATGAGAGTTTCGCGGCGGCGGAAGGCGCGATTAAGATTGCGCTCAATGCGAACAAGGTTCGTAAGACGAACTTGCGCGTGATTTTGAATGGTCTTGGCAAGGATGCGGCGTACATCATTTCGCGTATCAACGGGTTCACGTATGTGAAGACGGCGTTTGACAACAAGAAGGAGAAGCTCCGCATTGTTGAGGAGAAGCCGTTCTCGAAGGGCCCGCGCGCGGCGGTGAAGTGCTATGGCGCGGACAATGTGCCGGAAGGCGTGGCGATCATGCAGAAGGAGAACGTGGGTGTGTCGATTACAGGCAACTCGACGAATCCGACGCGGTTCCAGCATCCTGTTGCGGGCACGTACAAGAAGTGGTGCTGGGAGAATGGGCGTAAGTATTTCTCGGTGGCGTCTGGCGGCGGCACGGGGCGTACGTTGCACCCGGACAATATGGCGGCGGGTCCGTCGTCGTATGGCATGACGGACACGATGGGTCGTATGCACTCGGACGCGCAGTTTGCGGGTTCGTCTTCGGTGCCGGCGCACGTGGAGATGATGGGTTTGATTGGTATGGGGAATAACCCGATGGTGGGCGCGACGGTTGCCGTGGCGGTTGCTGTTGAGGAAAGCTTCAAGAAGTAATCAAGCCTAGATGCGGGAAACCGCAGAGCGGACCGCGGCAAAAGTGCCGCGGTTCGTTATCTTGAAAAGCGTTGGTAAAAGAGCGAGGAAAAAGAGATGACGATCCGTAGCCTGTTAGAGAAGAATGCGATTGAGAAGCCGAATAAGACGGCGCTTGTTTGGTGTGAAGACAAGATGTGGAAGAATCGCACGTGGAAGGAATTTTTGGCGAGAGTGCGGGATTTGGCAGAGGGCTACGGGACGCGGTTTGGGCTTGTGCCGCGCAAGGAGAATGTGGCGATTATTTTGGGGAATTCGCCGGCGTGGTTGGAGAGTTATTTGGCGCAGTCGGGTGCGGGGGTCGCGGTGGTGCCGGTGGACCCGAAGTTGCATGAGGGGGAAGTTGAGTACATTTTGAATGATGCTGAGGCGGTGGTAATTACGACGGACAAGGCGCACTTGCGGATGATGATGAATTTGGCGCCGAAGCTGCCGAAGTTGCGTGGCATTGTGGTTGTGGATGGTGTGATTTTTGAAGGGCAGAAGATTGGTGAGGTGCAGGTTGTTGGGTATGACAAGTTGAGGATTTCGGGTGGCGGCGCGTGGTATGATGCGAACACGGCGAGAGAGGAAGATGTGGCGTCGATTATTTACACGTCTGGGACGACGGGGAAGCCGAAAGGGGCGATGTTGACGCATCGGAATTTTGTCGCGGATGCGGATGGCGCGTTGCAGACGTTTGGTGCGGATTTGTCGACGGAGGATAGTTTCTTGGTGGTGTTGCCGCTCTTTCACGCGTTTAGCTTTACGGCGAATTTTGTGGCGTCGATGGTGCCGGCGGCGGCGATGTATTTTGTGGAGTCGCTGCGGACGATTGGGCGCGATATTAAGTTGTTGAAGCCGTCGGTGATTTGTGCGGTGCCGCTTTTGGCGGAGAAGTTGTATGACAAGATTCAGAGTGGGTTGAAGGAATCGAAGGTGGCGCGGTTCTTGATGGCGATTGGGTTGCGCGGGCCTGTGATGCACATGGTGCTGTTGAAGTTGGGCGGGCGGCTGAGGTATATGGTGACGGGCGGGGCACCGTGTCCGCGGCATGTGTTGGAGTGCTTCCGCAAGTTGCATGTGAATTTTGTGGAAGGGTATGGGCTGACGGAGTGCGCGCCGATTGTGAGCGTGACGAGTTCGACGTGCAAGAAGATTGGCACGATTGGGTCGCCGTGCAAGGGCGTGGAGGTGCGGCTTGTGGACCAGAATGAAGCGGGCGTGGGCGAGTTGCAGGTGAAGGGGCCGAACGTGATGAAGGGGTACTTCCACAATGAGAAGGCGACGAAGGAGGCGTTTGATGGGGAGTGGCTGGCGACGGGCGATTTGGCATCGATTGATGAGGACGGGTTGATTACGATTCGTGGGCGGAAAAAGGCGTTGATTGTGAATCGCGAGGGCAAGAACATTTATCCGGAAGAGGTCGAGATTATGATTGGGAAGGACCCGTGCGTGCAGGATGTGATTGTGGTGGGGTATACGCAGGGAGGCGTGCCGGGCGAGCGGGTTGGCGCGATTGTGTATCCGAATGAGGATTGGTTTGCCGCGGAGCATGGTGGGACGAAGCCGAGCTGGGAGGAGATGGAGAAGGAGACGACGAAGCGCGTGCAGGAGAAGTGCGCGGAGCTGGCGGATTACAAGCGCATTCGTAAGGTCTTGGTGGTGCATGAACCGCTGGAGCGCACGGCGATTGGCAAGGTGCGGCGTGTGACGTACAAGGGTAAGCTTGACGAATAAAATAGGAGATAAACAAATGACGAAGATGAATATGAAGGTTGTGGCGAGCGCGGCAGTTTGCGCGGCGCTTTTGGGTTGTGCGACGGCGCCTGAGGCGGTGGTGGAAGGGTGCTGCTGTGAAAGTGCCGCGGCGTGCACGGCGTGTGCGAAGTGCTTGATTCAGGGCGTGTGGGGCATGAAGTTGCCATACGAGGAACTGTCGGCGGGCTGGTTGAAAGTTGATGGCAATGTGGTTACGTTTTTGTGGCGTTGGGCGAGTCCGTTCAAGGTGGATGATCCTGTGGTGACGGCGAATTCGGTTTCGTTCAAGATGCCGGCTGGCGAAGGGCGCACGCGTAATTTTACGTTCACGGCGAAGGGGGATCAGTTGGCGGGCGTGGAAGTGATTACGGATAAGGATGGCCAGGTTGAATCGACGGCTGAGTTTGCGGGGTATCGCATTCCGCCAGTGGGCCCAGCGCCAGAGCTTTCCGCGGCAGTTTATGGTGCGCCGATTGATTTGTTTGAGGATGGTTTGGATGGCTGGGAATCGATGAGCGAGACGGCGCATTTTGGGTGGTCGTTCAAGGATGGTGTGCTGTCGAATCGGATTGATCATAATGCGAAGAATGGGAATGCGAATTTGATTTCGAAGCGTGCGGACTTCTTTGATTTTCGGTTGTCGTATGATGTGCGTGTGTTGCCGGGTTGCAACTCGGGCGTGTATTTGCGCGGGCGTTATGAGATTCAGGTTATTGATTCGTTTGGGCGGCCAGTGGATTGTCACAACATGGCGGCGTTTTATGGGCGCATCACGCCGAGCGTCGCGGCAGAGCGCAAGGCGAATGAATGGCAGCATGTGGATGTCACGCTTTATAAGCGGCATGTGACGGTTGTGTTGAATGGCGTGAAGATTATTGATAACAAGCCGGTGGAAGGCGTGACGGGCGGGGCGTTGGATGCGAACGAGTTTGTGCCAGGTCCGATTTACTTGCAGGGCGACCATTCTGACGCCGACTACAAGAACGTCTTTTTGACACCGATTCTTCGCTAAGCGCATGACGCGAATTGATGGAAAACTGCCGCGCGCGTTCGCCCTGACCAAGGCCGAGTTGCACGCGGCAGCTGACTTTTTTGCCGCGCAATCTTCGCGGCGTATTCGCGTTCCGTTTCAAGTTGTGGAAGTTCATTTGCAAGATGATGCTGCTTCCGATGCCGCGCATCAAGCCATCATGAACATCGTGGGCGCGACGGATGTGATTACGCAAGGATACGACCCAATGCCGCCTGAGCCCGATGGAATTTATGGCGAACTTTTTGTCAATTGCGACCGCGCAAAAAGTGCCGCGCCACATCGCAAAGGTTGGTCCATCGCGGATGAGTTGCTTCTTTATATTGCGCATGGGATGGACCATTTGTCGGGTGCGGATGATCATGCGCCGAAAGATTACAATCGCATGCGGCGGCGGGAATTGGGTTGGCTCAAAGCATGGAAGGAAGCGTATTATGGAAACGAACGGAACGAACGATAAATTGGAGCGCTTGCAGAATGTGCTTTCGCATGCGGGCGTGGCGTCGCGGCGGAAAGCGGCTGAATTGATTGAGCAGGGGCACGTCACGGTGGATGGCATTCTCGTTCGTGAAGCGGGAGCACGTGTGGATCCTGCGACGGCGCGCATCAAGGTAGATGGTAAGCTTCTCGCCGCGCCCGAAAAAAAGCGCACGATTCTTTTGTATAAGCCCGCGGGGGTGCTCTCCACGCTGTCCGATCCGTTTGGTGGGAAAACTGTCGCGGACATTATCCGCGGCAAAATTTCGGAGCGCTTGGTGCCTGTGGGGCGGCTAGATAAGGATAGTGAAGGTTTGCTTTTGATGTCCAATGATGGGGACCTCACGTTGCGTTTGACGCATCCGCGCTACGAACATGAGAAGACGTACATTGTGCGTGCGGCGGGGCGTTGGAGCGAGGATAAACTTCGCGTTTTGCGCTCGGCGGTTGAAATGCCTGATGGCTATCGCATTCGTCCTGTGCCAGTCGAGGTCATTCGCGTGGGCGAGAACAATGTGCATACGTTGCGCTTCAAATTGCATGAGGGCCGCAAGCGCCAAATTCGCTACATGTGTAGCGCGGCACATTTGGTGGTTCTCGAATTGAAACGTGTCGCGATTGGGGACTTGCGCCTGCCTGATGACATGCAACCTGGCGAGTGGCGCGACTTGACGGCGGACGAATTAGGAAAGCTCTAATGGCAAGCGCGGCATTTGATGAATTCTTTATGCGCATGGCTTTGCGCGAAGCGGAGAAGGCCGCGGACGATGGCGAGGTGCCCACGGGTTGCATCATTGTGGAAGAGCCCGCGGACGATAACGCGCCACCTTCCTCCGTCCGTATCTTGGGCCGTGCGCACAATCAAACGGAAATGCTCAAGGACGCGACGGCCCACGCTGAGATGCTGGCCCTTTCTGCCGCGTTCGCGGTGCGCGGCAATTGGCGCCTTGCCAATACGCGCCTTTATGTGACGAAGGAGCCGTGCCCGATGTGTGCGGGCGCCATCATTCTTGCGCGCATTTCCACGGTCATCTGGGGCGTCTCGGACCCGAAGCGCGGCGGCGGCACGACCTTCAACATCTTCGACCACCCTGGCATCAACCATCATCCGCAGGTCGTCCGCGGCATTTTGGAAGAGCCTTGCCGTGCGGTCCTCGTCGACTTTTTCAGGCGGCGTCGCCAAGAAAAAGAGGAAGGCAAACATTCATCATGCAACGATTAATTGACGCTCTTCGCAACGCGAAATGTGTCGGCGCGCTTACGGGCGCGGGCATTTCCACACTCTGCGGCATTCCCGACTTCCGTGGTCCGCAAGGCCTTTACAAACAGCCCGACGCCGAACGCATCTTCGACATCGATTGGTTCAACCGCGATCCGTCCATCTACTACAAAGGTTGCGCGGAGCTTGTCTATGGGCTTGGCCAATTCGCGCCAGGCCCCGTTCACAAGGCCCTCAAGCACCTCGAAGATCGCGGCCGGCTGCAAGGCATCGCGACCCAAAACATCGACATGCTCCATCAGAAGGCGGGCTCACACAACGTCTATGAAATCCACGGCTCGCCCATCACGCATTATTGCCGCGCTTGCGGAGCCATCAAAACTTTCGACGAAATCATGGAACTTCGCAAGACGCAGGAAGTGCCGCGCTGCACGTGCGGTGGCGTCTTCAAGCCCGCGATCACGTTCTTTGGCGAAAGCCTTCCCGAAAAGGCCTGGCTTGCCGCGGAAGGCCTTGCCATGCGCAGTGACGTCTACCTCGTTCTTGGCACATCTCTCACCGTTTTTCCCGCGGCGAATCTGCCGCGCTTTGCCTTGCAAGGTGGCGCCAAACTCTTTATCGTCAATGCCCAACCCACCGCGCTCGATGATTATGCCACCGCGCGCTACACCGACCTACAGGAATTCGCCGATGTCATTCTACACACAGACTTCTGAAGGACTCCTCATCAACGTCCGCGCCCAACCACGTTCGTCACGCGCGGGGCTTGATGGCTTGATTGGCGACGCATTGAAAGTTCGTATCCGCTCGGCGCCTGTTGATGGCAAAGCGAATAAAGAACTCATCGAAACTCTCGCGGACGCCTTCAACCTTCCGAAGAGCCGCGTTGTATTCAAATCAGGCGAAACGTCGAAGACGAAGCGCATTCTTCTCATCGGCCTCACCGCGGCAGATCTTCCAAAATAGGCGACGAAGTCGCCGCAAGCGCGATAAAATAATTCAATTGTCAAAGATCAAGGCTGTAACCAGCTAAAATAACCCGCGGCACTTTTCCGCCGCGGGGAGGGTTTGTCGCCGAACCCTCAAACGAATCTATTAGAATACCGACTTGCCCACAACCGGGCCAAAGGCCGTGCATCCAGCCCCTGCAAGCGCACCCAAAAGCGCCCCCAAGAACCCATACAACGCCTCCAAAAACTTCTTCCAGTTCATAAACTTTCTCCTTTCAGTTACTTTTATCACCCAGCGAACCCTCAAGCCCA
>CAVGIZ010000102.1:0-8965 GCA_963629255.1 Anaerovoracaceae bacterium | reverse complement strand
ACGTGTACTTGGCGTGGGTGCGGCGTGAGCGAGCGCGAGGAAGGACTGCGACGATAATGAAGAAATAGCTTCCGCGGCACTTTTTAGCTGGTTACAGCATTGATCTTTGACAATTGAATATTTTGGGAAGCCCCCATTGGAGGGGGTAAAGTCCCTTCCCGTCGTCCGCGCTTGATGGTATGAGGCCTCAACCCCGAAGCTTTTTCACCAAAGCCGATGCGTCAGAAGCCAGCGTGCGAATCTTCTCGTAGTCGCCAGCCGCCAGGGCATCCTTTGGAACAATCCATGTTCCACCGCATGCGACGATTTCGGGTACGGCCAAGTAGTCCGCCACGTTCGTCAGATTGACTCCGCCTGTTGGCATAAACTTGACACCTGTGAAGCGAAATGCGCCGAGGAGATTCTTGATCATTTTGACGCCACCTGCCGCTTCAGCCGGGAAGAACTTCACCATCTTCATTCCTGCAGTAAGAGCTTGTGAAAGTTCGCTGGCCGTCGCAATACCAGGACAGAATGGGAAAAGCATCGCCTTCGCTTCTTCGACGATGACAGGGTCGAAGCCAGGCGCAACGCCAAAAACGGCGCCCGCTTTCTTGGCGGCATGAAGTTGGTCCAGCGTGAGAAGCGTGCCAGCGCCCACGATGGCTTCAGGCACTTCGCGGCGAATCGCGGCAATCGCGCCCGCGGCAGCTTGTGTGCGGAATGTCACTTCAAGGACGTTGAGTCCCCCATCGACGAGGGCGCGTGCGAGTGGCACGGCTTGCTCTTCTTTTTCAATCACAATGACTGGGATGATACCAGCCGATTTGAGCGTTTCAATCATGTCCATTTTTGAATCCTCTTTGATTGGTTAATCTTTGTCGTAAGGCGGGGGCGAAACCCTCGCGTTGAAATCGTCTTGTGTCCAATTGCGGAAATCTTCCTCCATGCGTGCCAGCACATATTCGCGATAGCCTTCTTGCCAAATCATCCACGCAATCATAATTGAAATAAATCCCCAACCACCATGATTGAAGATGGACCACACACCGCGCAAGGCGAGCAGGATCGCAAAGACGCGCCCCACCCACATCGCGATAAATGTGGCTTTCGCACGCGTCGTAAAAATACGCATCACCGAACGAAAGATGCGCCCACCATCCATCGGAAAGCCGGGTAGCAAATTGAATGCGCCGAGCATCAAGTTCATCCAATACGTGTAAACCATAATCTCGCCCAACCAACGATTGTGAACGAACCCCAAAGCCAAGGGCAAGAACATCGCGGCAGAAATCAGAAAGCTCACAACTGGACCCGCCAGCGCCGTCAAGAATTCTTGCCACGCTTTCTTCGGCAAGGAAATAAGTGACGCGCAACCGCCGAGAAGTGAAAGCGTGATATCCTTCGTGTGATAACCAAACGCACGCGCCGTCAAGGAATGGCCTAGTTCATGCAATGTGACGGACGCCGCAAGCGCAATGGCCATCCCCATCCCTGTCGTGAATGAACCAAAGTCAATCACAAAAAGAATCAACAGAAAGATGAAGGACTGATTGATGAAGATGGGAATCCCAAAGAGGTCGCACAGATGAAATTTTGATTTGAGCATAATCATAATCCTTTGAGGTTGTTAGAGGTTTATTACAGTATTTACATAGTCGCGGTAAATTTGCCGCGCATCAAATTCAGTTTCAGCTAAACGCCGTGCTCCTTGTTGCATAAGCCCAAGCTGAGGAAGGAGTTCCTTTACTTTCATCGCAAACGAATCCGCATCATTCGCTTCATACAAAAGCCCCGCGTGATAACGCGAAAGCAAATCGGCCGCCTCCCCTTCCAAGGAGGAAAGAATCGCACAACCCGCTGCTGCATAATCCGCAAACTTATACGGCACGCCCACGCAGCTTTCCCCTTGCATCGGAACAATCCCAATATCACACGAACGCAAAAGCGCATTCATTTCATTCTGACCAAGCTGTCCATGAAATGTGACGCGACCGTCCAAGCCCAAAGCGCGGCACTTTTCCTTGAGGGCCTCCTCTTGCGCGCCCTTGCCAGCAAGGTCTAGCGTAACATCTCCAAGCTTCACCAACGCATCGAGAATCGGTTCGAGTTGATACGTGCGGCCCATATTTCCAATGTAAACAAGCCGCGGCACTTTTTGCGCCGACCTTTCTACAACAGGGCCTAATTCAATGCCATGATAAAAACGTTGGAAGTGATTCGTCGTCAAGATGCGATAACGTTCGGCAACGCCTGTCACTAAATCTGCCGCGGAATAAAGCTCGTTGGCAATCTGCCGCGGGCGAGCCAACAAAAGCGGCGCAATCCACTTGGGTAAAACTCGTTCAAACGTCTGTGGCCAAGCATCCATAATATCCACGACAAGCTTGGCAGAAAACTGCCGCGCAAGCTCCATCGCAACAGGCCCTGTCGAAAGCGGAGGGGCCGAAATAATCAAGACATCAGGCTTCTCGGCTTGGATTTGTAACGCTTCTTTTTTCCAAGCCTGAGCATACGCGCGATGCGAACGAATGCGGGCGAAGCTCACATTCTTTTGGTAAGGCAACGTCGGAATCAAATGAACCTCTATGCCTTCATCTGTAAAGCTCCGCGGCACTTTTCTCGGCTGCTTCGTGGTGTGGGAAAAATCGCTGGACCAATAAAGGACATGATGACCCGCCGCCACAAACGCACGTGCCATCAGCCAGTACCGCAAGGGGCGGGAGCCTTCTCGTGGTAAATTGTCGAAAGGATTTTCAATCCAAACCGTCATGCTAATACATCTTTTCGTATTCGCCTTTGGAGACACGCTTGAGGCAATTGAAGCCCGCACGTTTGGCGCGATAATGAAGGTCGGTCTTGGAATGTGTGAGGCCTGGCGCTTGAATGACGCGATAGATGTCCGCTCCACATACGGGGCACTTCGTCAGGTGTGGCTCACTCAAGCTTTGCGTCACTTCAAATCCAGCGCGGCACTTTTCACAGCCCTTGGTCGGGTCTTTCGCTTCATACACATAGAGTGGCATTTTATTTCGCCTCCTTCTCTTTGTGAACAAGATACTTCAGAGCGTCTGCATAGGAATCAAATCCTCGTCCCGAACACGTGCACTCCGCGACCATTCCCACATACGAAACGCGGCGGAATTCTTCCCGATTCTTGGGCTCCGTCAAATGAACTTCCACAGTTGGAATCATGACCGCTTTGAGGGCATCAAGAATGGCAACCGATGTGTGCGTATAGGCCGCAGCATTCAACACGATGGCATCAAATGTGCCGCGCGCTTCTTGAATCCAATCCACGAGCGTGCCTTCATGATTCGTTTGGCGCATCTCAACGTCCACGCCTAAATCTTCCGCGGTCTGTGCAATGAAGCGTTCCAAGTCGGCATACGTGCGCGCACCATACAAAGCGGGCTCTCGCACGCCGAGCAAGTTCAAATTCGGACCATTCAGAACGAGTATTTTCACAGGCAATCTATCAGTTTAGAAAGTTCCATCGCATGCGACGCCTTGAGAAGAACGATGTCCCCCGCAGACACATCTAACCGGAATTTCTTCATCAATTTATCCAGCGTCGGATACACAAGATGGCACAAGCAATGTGACGATTCTTCGCCCACACCAATGACAAGTGGAATCTTCAATGCCATCGCGTGGTCAAACACTTTTTTATGGAGCGCGGCACTTTTCGCTCCCAATTCAAACATATCCCCAAGAACCGCCACATGCTTTCCAGTGCACGGAATTTGAACAAACGCATCGAGCGCCGCAATCATTGAATCTGGATTCGCATTATAGCTATCGTCAATAAAGAGAACGCCCGCACGTTCCGCCTTCCGCCAACGTGCACCTGGCAATTGGAAGTCAGCGAGCGCGGCGATTGCATCTTCTTTTGTCGCACCAAAATGTTCAGCCAGTGCAAAGGCAAGACACGCGTTCGACACATTATGCGCCCCTGGCAACACGCCCGAAAGTGCCGCGGCCATCCACGTCTGATTCGGGTCGACTTCAATCAACTCGCCCTTCGCCAAGGCCCTCAGCTTCTCCAGCCGCACATTCTCTTTCGACACCACCGCCAACTCTTTCGCCCATTGAAAAAGCGTCCCCTTCTCAGCGGCAATTCCATCTTGATCGCCAAAGAATTCAAGGTGCGCCGTACCAATGTTCGTAATGAGTCCCACGTCAGGCTCCGCTATTTCACACAGGCGTTCAATCTCGCCTGGATGGTTCGTGCCCATTTCCACGACGAGAAAGTCCGCATCTTCAGGGCAATTCAAAATCGTGAGCGGCAAGCCGAGATGATTGTTGAAGTTCCCACTCGTCGCATGCACCTTCCCCACACGAGAAAGGAACGCCTTCACCAATTCCTTCGTCGTTGTCTTACCAGCCGAACCTGTGATGCCAATCACCTTCGCCTTCAGCGTCTTGCGATAGTCATGTGCAAGTTGTTGGAATTCTTCGAGGGCCTTATCCCCACCAATCACTTTTGCCGCGCCCGCCTTCTTCGCCGCCTCAATGAAGTCATTCCCATCTGCATGTTCGCCCTTCAGCGCCACATACAACATGCCAGGCTTCACCTGTCGCGAATCAAACGTCGCACCACAAAATCCAAATGCGTTCATTAGCACACACCACGCGTCGAGTTCCGATAAAACGCGACAAGTTCCTTGATCTCCTCAAACTGCTCCACGTCATTCTCGACCCGCTCCAGCGCCTGCGTCCGATTCAATCCATCACGATACAAAAACCGAAACGCTTCCTTCAACGCCTGAATCACTTCCTTCTTAAACCCACGGCGCGTCAAGCCAACCACATTCGGCCCAATTGCCTTCATCGAACCCTCGACCATATCGCACAACATGTACGGCGGCACATCTTGCCGAATCTTGCACATCCCACCAACCATCGCATGCTTCCCCACCGTGCAGAACTGATGCGACGCTGCGCACCCACCCACAATCACATAATCTTGCAAATGCACATCGCCCGCCAACTGCACCGTGTTCGAACAAATCACGTGATTCCCCAATATGACACCGTGCGCCGCATGGCAATACGCCATAAACAAACAGTCGTCCCCAATGATCGTCTTCTCTCCATCCGCCGTTCCCAAATGCACCGTCGCAAATTCACGAATCACCGTCCGATTCCCAATCTCCACATAGCTCACGGACCCTTCCTTATACTTCAAATCCTGCGTCTTCATTCCAATCAGCGCATACGGAAAAATCTGGCACTCCGATCCAATCGTCGTATGTCCATCCACAATCGCGCCCTGCCCCACTCTCGTCCCATCGCCAATCTTCACATCGCGCCCAATATGCGCATACGGCCCAACTTCCACATCCGCGCCCAACACTGCGCCATCTTCCACAATCGCTGTCTGATGAATCTTTGCCATTTTGAACTCCTTCTTTTTGTCCTTTTACAAATTCTTCGGCACCAGCCGTCCAGCAATCGCCAAACAAATTACAACCGGCAACCAAATGATTAATTCGGGATGGCAGCTCGCATGACTCTCCAAACTGAGCGCCAAAATCACCACCATGTAATATCCCATCGAAATCGCAAGTGAAATCGCCATCCCAATCGTCGACTCCTTCCGCTGCGCCCGAATCCCAAGCGGCACGCCCACCAGCACAAAACAAATCGACGCCATTGCAAACACAATGCGCTTCATAAACTCCGTCTTCAAACTCGCCAAATCCTTCGTCAAAAGTCCCTTCTCCATTTCCTTCGTCTTGCTTCCATCTGCCGCGCACGCCGCAATTTTCCCCTTCAATTCTTTCATCTTCCCCAACGCCTCGCCAAACCGCAAATCCTTATCACGCCGAAAATAATGCGACGGCTTCAACGCATCCTTTACCACATACTGAAACCGATTCGCCTTCGCCATCGTCGGATGCGTCGCGTCCAACGGGTCCACCGTCATCTGATACAAATCCAATGCCACATCACGCCCCTCACTCGTCACCAACGCCTTCGATGCCGTAATCATCCGGTCCACATCCGGATTCGAATAATCCATCACAATCAAATCATGCAACCAATTCCCTTCCTTCGACCCAAAATAAATCTTCACCTTCGGAAAGTCATCTATCACTCTCCCCGGCTCCAATATCTCAAGCCCCGTCCCAACCGACACCTTACTCTTCAACGTCCGCCGCACCTCATGCCCACGCGGCACAATCTCATTGTTGACGAAGATTCCAACGAGCGTACACACCAATCCAAACACAATCGGCCACTTCATCACACTCAACAAATTCACCCCGCACGCCCTCATCGCCGCAACTTCACTATCCGCACTCATCCGCGAAAATACGAGCACACTCGACACCAACAACCCCAACGGCATCGTCCATTGCAACGTCTCAGGAAAACTCACCGCGGCAAATTCCGCTACAAGCGACATTGGCACCCCGTCGAGAATGTACCCAACAATCTGCACCATCAGCCCAACCGTCAACACAAACGTCAGCACCAAGAATGCGAGCACAAAACTCGACAGGAATGAACCAAATACGTATCGCTCAAGCGTCTTCAATTACGCACCTTCAAAAGGAAGTTGTTCTTCTTGCCTTGCTTCAAAATGGCGATGCGCCCATCCACCAAATCCTCCGCGGCAAAAACCCTCTTGTCATCAACCTTCGCACCATTCAGCGAAAGCCCACCTTGCTGCGCCAGCCTCCTCGCCTCACCATTCGACTTGAACATCCCAGCCGCCGCCGCAACCATAAACACAGCCTTCCCAACAACCTCGTCCTTCCCCATCTCCGCCGATTTCACATCCTTGAAAATCGACTCCAACTCCGCGGCACTTTTCCCGCTCACATCCCCACCAAACAACGTCTGCGTCGCCCCAAGCGCCTTCTGCAAGCCCTCCTCACCATGCACCAACCGCGTCAGTTCTTCCGCGAGCGCCCTCTGCGGAATCCGCGCCTCCGGATGCGCCTTCATCTGCGTCTCAAGCTCGGCAATCTCCTCCAAGCTCTTCATCGAAAACACCTTCAAATAACGTATCACATCCGCATCCGCCGCACGCAAGAAATACTGATACCAATCATATACACTCGTCATCTCGCCATTCAAAAAGAGCGCATTGCCTTCACTCTTCCCAAACTTCTTCCCTGTCGAGTCCAACAAGAGCGGGAACGTCAAACCATACGCCGTCTTCCCACGCATCCGATGCACCAAATCCGTCCCAGCCGTAATGTTCCCCCACTGGTCCGCACCCCCAACTTCCATCTGACACCCATACGTATCATACAAATGCAAGAAGTCATTCCCCTGCAAAATCTGATACGAAAATTCCGTGAACGTCAACGCCCCTTCGCTCGCCTCCAACCGCTTCTTCACCGACTCCTTCGCCAACATCTGCGGCACACGAAAATTAATCGCAATATCCCTCAAAAACTCAATCGCACTCGTCCCCTTGTACCAATCATAATTGTCCACCAAAACCGCCGCGTTCGGACCATCAAAATCCAAAATCCGCGACAAGTTCTCACGAATCCCAGCCTTGTTCTCAGCCACCTGCTCCACCGTCAGCATATTGCGCTCTGCACTCTTCCCCGAGGGGTCGCCAATCAATCCCGTCGCACCGCCCACAAGCGCAATCACTCTATGCCCAGCCTGCTGGAATCGCTTCAACACAATAATCGACACCAAATTCCCAGCCTGAAGCGACCGCGCAGACGGATCAAACCCACAATACACCGTCATCGGTTTATCAAGAGCCTGCTCAATTGCGGGGTCGGTCAACGCTTCAACCAGCCCACGCGCCTTCAATTCGTCAAGTAGTTTCATAGATGCCGCATATTATACCATATTTCCGCCCAAACTTCAACCCCCACCCACAACCTATCCATCAAAAATCCCCTATTCCATTTTTACCCAATTTATGGTATAATATCCCCCATGAGCATTCAGAGAAAACTCGCGGTCGGTTGGTTCGATAACGTGTCCTTCATCAATACGTGCACGCCTTACGTGCCACGCATCAAAGAAGTCTTCTTCGCCTGGCCAGGTGTCACCGCCTCGCGCCCGATGGATGATTGGACCCCTGACCGCAAGACCCGCATCTTCGCCGACCTCCAATGGGCTCGCTCAAACGGCATCGAACTCGACGCTATCTTCAACGCCAATTGCTATGGCGACATCTCCATCTCAGAAACCCTCGCCGACCACGTCACAGAAAAACTCCACGAAATGGACGCCGCCGGCCTCTTCCCCGAACACCTCACCACCACCTCGCCCTTTATCGCCACCGTCGTCCGCCAACGCTTCCCACACATCAAACTTCGCTTCTCCATCAATATGGATATCGCAAGCGAAATCGCCCTCAAATATGTCGACGAACTCTATGACGAATTCTACGCCGGACGCAATGACCACCGCTCCCTCGACTACATCAAAAAGTTTGGCACCTGGGCCCAAGCCCACGGCAAAATGATGGGCATCCAGGCCAACCCCGGCTGCCTCCGCAATTGCCCCTTCCACCAATTCCATAATAACCTCCACGGCCACAACCGAATGGGACAATCCGCCGTGGGCGCCAAGTTCAACTTCTCCGTCTTCCGTTGCCGCACCAATTACGAACGCGGCAATTATGAGGACTTCCTCCGCGCCATCTGGATCCGTCCAGAAGATCTGCCGCGCTACGAACCTTACGTCGGCGTCGTCAAACTCGCAACACGCCGCCACCCAAATCCCGAACAAATCATCAAGGCCTACGCCACCTACTCCTATAACGGCGACCTCGCCGAAATCATGGACCCTTGCTACAAGTTTCCAATGATCATCGACAACCAAGCCCTCGGCGCCTCAGGCCTCTGGCCAGCCGTCCGCGATTGCCCCGACGCCAACAATTGCAAGAACTGTGGAAAGTGCCGCGCACTCCTCGAAGCCTGCGCCAAAAAACGTCCTGACGCTTCCGCTTCCATGACCCAAGCCTTCACCAGCTTCTTCAAAGGCTAAGGGGCGC
>CAVGIZ010000101.1:0-8979 GCA_963629255.1 Anaerovoracaceae bacterium | reverse complement strand
AACTCCGAGCCTAACAAAAAGCTTCGGCTAACGCCTCCGCTTGCTTCGCGAGGATCAGGCAATGAGTGTTGGGGTTGGGGTTTGGGATTGACCGTGTAGAAAAGTGCCGCGGTTGGGATGATTTGCAGGGGGAGAAAGTGCCCTTGGGGGTGGGAAGAAAAAAATTCGATTTTCAATCTTTTCCACTAGTCAAGGAAGTGAAAATATGGTATAATATACGCCATGATAACCATCATACTAGCTTTAGTTATTGGAAGCGGCATTTCATGCGCGACGTATTTCGCCGCGGATGTGTCCGTTGGTTGGTCCATTTTCTGGGGTATTCTCGGGTTTGGGCTTGTGCAATTTGTGTTTGGGTACTTCATTCGGAAGCGGATGACTGCGGAGATGGGGAAGGTGCAGGGGATTCTCGCGGGGGGTCAGAAGGCGTTGGAAGCGAAGATGAAGCGTTGGGAGTTTCGTCCGCCGGGGTCGATACAGGCGGCGCAGAAGGAGTTGTTGGAGGATACGAAAGTTTTTGTGCATGAGGCGTTGGCGGAGTCGGAGAAGATGCGGAAGTATCGTTGGTGGGTACCGATGATTGAGAAGCAGATGGCGACGATGAAGGTGCAGTTGCATTGGATGGTGAAGGAATGGAAAGAGGTGGACAAGTACATGCCGAAGGCGTTGATGTTGGATCCGATGATGGTGGCGATGAAGATGGCGCGGATGTACATGCTTGGGGAGAAGACGGAGGCGATTGGGAAGATTTATGAGAAGACGGTGAAGCGTTTGAAGTACAATCAGAATGTGGTTTTGGCGGCGTTGTGGAGTTGGATATTGGTGAAGCGCAATGAGGTGGACGCGGCATTTAAGGCGTTGACGGAGGCGCTGAAGAAGAGCGATGATGAGACGTTGAAGCGGAATCATACGGAGCTGATGAACAATCGTGTGGCGCATTTCAACAATTCGGGGTTGGGCGACAAGTGGTATACGCTCATGTTGGAAGAGCCGCGGGTGAAGGCGCAGCGTCAGCATAATAGGGCTTGGTGAGATGGTTAAGAAAGCGATAGTGCTTGCGGCGGGGATGGGGACGCGGTTGAGGCCGTTGACGTGCGTGGCGCCGAAGCCGTTGTTGCCGGTGTGGGGTGAGGCGATGCTGACGCGGGTCGTGGCGATGCTGAAGGGATGGGGCGTTGAAGAGGTTCGGGTGAATGCGCATTATTTGGCGGAGCAGGTTGAAGCGTGGGCGAAGAAGACTGCCGCGGAGACGGGGATGGATATTCAGGTGTCGGTTGAGAAGGAGATTTTGGGGACGGGCGGGGTGTTGAATCCGCTGAGGGATTGGATTGGCGAAGATGATTTTTATTTGGTGAATGGGGATATTGTGGTTGAGAACTTTGCGGGGTTTGGGGACGCGGCGGAATTGTCGCGGAAGGGTGCGGATGGGCTCGAGACGATTGGGTTGTGTTTGATGAGCGAGGAGGGGCCGCGGACGATTGAGGCGGATCCGAGTGGGTACATTACGTGTTGGAAGAGTGTGGATGCGGGTTTTCCTGGGACGTACACGTATTGTGGGATTGCGCTCCTAAAGGCGGAGATTTTGAAGTATGTGAAGGCGGAGGGATTTTCGACGATTGTTGAGGCGTATGAAGCGGCGATGATGGATGGGAAGTTCATGCGTGGGAAAACTGCCGCGGAGGCGTTGTGGACGGATGCGGGGACGATTGCGAGTTATGTTGAGGTGAACACGGCGGGGGAGGAGAATGCGCTGGCGGATTTGCCGCAGCTTGCGGCGGTGGGTGCGAAGGATGTTGAGTTTTTGGGGGCGCGTGGGAGCGAGCGTTGTTTCTTTAAGGTGGATGGGAAGATTGCCATTATTTATGATGATGCGAAGCGCGGGGAGAATGCGAAGTATGTGGGGCATGCGAAGTGGTTGAAGGCGCAGGGGATTCCGGTGCCGGAGATTGAGGCGGATTTGCCGGAGATGAAGACGACGGTGATGAGTTGGGCGGGGCGCGAGAAGAAGATGATGCTGGAGGATTACGTCAAGGTTGTGGAGGTGCTGGCGAAGTTCAATGGGCTGGATGCGAGTGGGCTTGATTTGGAACCGGAATTTGATGCGGAACTTTGGAAGTGGGAGAGAGAATTATTTAAGGAGTATTGTTTGGGGACGAGGTACATGCGGGCGTGTCCGAAAGAGGTTGAAGAAGAGTTGAAGAATGTCGCGGCACTTTTGGAGAAGGAGCCGAAGGCGTTGGTGCATCGCGATTTTCAGTCGTCGAATATATTGTGGAAGAATGGGGAGTTGACGCTGATTGATTTTCAGGGGATGCGGAAGGGGCCTGCGGCGTATGATTTGGCGAGTTTGTTGTATGATCCGTACGCGGCGAAATTGACGGAGGGAGAGAAGCGGGCGCTCGTGAAGTTATATGGGAAGGCGAGTGGGCGCGAGGGGATTGGGGCGATTGTGCCGTATGCGGCGGTGGAGAGGCTGGTGCAGTGTTTGGGGGCGTATGGGAGGCTGGCGAGTGTGGGGCAGGCGCAGTTTGGGAAGTATGTTTTGCCGGCGTTGGAGAATTTGCTTGAGGCGGCGGATGAGGCGGGGCTGGATGCGGTTGGGGCCTTGGCGGAAGATTTGATTGCGGCGGAGACGCACGCGCACGAACATCATCATGAACATCACGAGGGGTGCGATTGTCACCATCATCACGAATGAATGCGATTCGGCAATTTCTCGGTAAGGTGAAGAAGACGGGCGTGCGGCGCGCGGGGCTTGTGCGCACGGTGTCGATGGGGCGCGAGCGTGCGTTTCATGCGTGGGACATTGGGGAGGACACGTTTATTTTTGAGGATGGGGTCGCGGTACATTTGGGGGAGCGGCCGAGCGTGCTGATTGTGGACAAGAAGGATTTGAATCACCATGTGCCGGGTGGGCGCGTGATGACGATGACGACGGGGAATCATTCGGTCGCGGCGTTTCCATTGTTGGATGGGCGGTTTTGGGAGATTTCGCATGTGACGGCGGCGAAGCGCGGCGATGTTTTGATGCATAATATTTTGTGTGCGAATGTGGTCGATGGGAAGATTGAGACGTCGCAGCGTGATATTCCGTCGAAGACGTTGTTTGCGATGGATGATTGGCTATTGGGGACGCTTGGGTTTGGGATGAATGACATTGTGATGGGCGATCGGAATGTGCTGACGCTGGAGCATTATCGGCATTTGGGGCAGGAGTGGCGGATAAGGCCGCTCGCGTGGACGGCGGATGAGATGCGCGTCGCTTTGGCAGCGTCGAAGAAAAAGATTTCGTCGAAGATTCGGTATTATCATTCGATGCGCGGTGTGCATTTTTTGACGCTCTCGGAATTCAAGCGGTTTGTGGAATTGGCGCAGACGGAGCCGGAAGAATTTGTGCGTGGGCTGAAGGAATTGGTGAGTGTGTATGAGGGGAATCGTTATTCGTTCACGCGAATGTCGAAGTATCGTGGGCATCACGAGATTGAGCTTTTTGGATTGCGCCGCGGGGTGGCATTGGAGAAGGTGATTCCAGAGTTGGAACGTTTGATGGAGGCGATTGCGTTGGGGCGGATTGGGCAGTTGGGGATTATTCAGAAGGCGGGGGAAATTGCCGCGTTGTATGAGTCGCTCCTCACGAAGCCGGAGTTGGCGGATGAGAATTCGAACGCATTCATTGAGACGATTTACATGTATGTGACGGGCGAGATTTACTCGGTCGTGGGTGAGGGTTCGACGCCGGCGTTTGATGATCGGCGGACGGCGCTTCCTGGGGCGACGTTTGTGAATGGGCGGCCTGTGTTGCATCCTGGGGCGGATTCGCGGAGCGAGGTGTTGCTGTCGAATTTGCGTGGGTTGATGTCGCGCGATGAGATGGTGGAGTATGCGAATGTGTATGAGTTGCGGGAGGATGCGACGGTGCCGATGGGTGCGGGGCGGACGAGGGAAGTTGTGTACAAGACGAATCGGCGGCCGTTGGAGACGAGTTTGGTGGAGAAGAGATTGTCGCACGCGACGAAGGGGTATGGTAGTTATATGCTGGCGCGCGTGGGGGCGTTTCGCGCGCTGGGGATGAAGATGAGCGCGTATTATCGGTTGTTGCAACGGCGCGCGCGGACGGGGTCGGGCACGGTTGATTTTTATATTCGGGCGCGGTGCGAAGGCGAGCCGATGGATGCGATTCCAGAAAATTATTTCCGGAGCGTGGATGATTCGTCCATAGAAGAGAAGGAAGTTGTGTTGGGGCTTGCGGCGTTGATGGGGGATGCCGCGGCACAAAATATGGCGATGAAGAAATTCGATCCGAAGACGACGTCGCCGCTTTACGGTGTGGGCAAAGAGATTTACGAATTTGAATACGACATCATGCGGCAGAGGATTGTGCCGAAGAGCGTGTCGACGTGTTCGATCCGCGGCAGTTTTGGTTGGCCGTGCTTGGATTTTACGGACGAGAATTTGCACAAGATGGCGAACTTCTACATGGCGAACTATGCGCACACGTTGAAGATTTATCAGAAGCGGCACAACGTGACGATGGCGGAAGTTGCGGAGCGGTTTATGGGTGGGTTTGAATTCCGCACGCATGCGTTGGCGTGGCAGTTGAGCGTGATGCGTGATGAGTTTGAATCGTTCAGGCCGCAGTTGCCGGCGAAGTATGGATTTGATAAGAAGTGGCGGTTTTTGATGTGGTCATTGGAGCGTCAAGAGCGGCGTCTTCCGATTTTGAAAAAGTTGTTCTTTAGGAAAGTTGAGCTGGTCGAAAACAATGAAGACATTTGGAATAATCCCGAGTAGGTTTGGGTCGAGTCGATTCCCTGGTAAGCCCTTGGCGAACTTGGCGGGCAAGCCGCTTGTGGCGTGGGTGGTGGAGGCCGTCAAGAAGGCGAAGAGCCTCGATGAGGTGCTCGTCGCGACAGACGATGAGCGCATTGTCGCGGCGGTTGAACAGTATGGGGGCAAGGCGGTGATGACGCCGTCTGAATTGCCGAGTGGGACGGACCGCATTGCGTGTGCTGCGGGGGATTTTGCGGATGATGATATTCTTGTGAACATTCAAGGGGACGAGCCGCTGATTGATCCAAACTTGATTGACGAGTTGGTGGCGAAGTTGAAGAATGATCCGCAATGGTCGATGGCGACAGCGGTGACGCCAATTCGGAGCGCGGCAGATTTTGCGGCGCGTACGGTGGTGAAGGTGGTGCTGGACCGCAATGATGGGGCGCTGTATTTTTCGCGTGCGCCGATTCCGTGTGATCGTGATCATGAACCGAATTTGGCGAGCGGACTTTATGTTCGGCATTTGGGGATCTACGCGTACCGCGGCGAATTTTTGCGGCGGTATGTGGCGGAGAAGCCGTGTGCGTTGGAACAGACGGAGAAGCTTGAACAGTTGCGTGCCTTGTGGATGGGTGCACGCATTGCGGTGGTGAAGACGAACGATGAGGGCGTGGGAGTCGACACGCCGGAGGATGCCGAACGTGTGGCACGAATTCTCGCAAATCGCGCGTAATGAACGCCGCGCCATTTTTCGCCGCGCGCTCATAAATTCACTTCCTGTCATGATGGGATACATCACGATGGGATTTGCCGCGGGCGTATTGATGGCGGTGAAGGCGAATGCACCGTGTGCGCCTGTTTGGTCGGGGCTGTGCGCGGCACTTTGCATTTCGGGGACGCTCAGTTTT
Source organism: Anaerovoracaceae bacterium (assembly GCA_963629255.1). GTDB lineage: Bacteria > Verrucomicrobiota > Kiritimatiellia > RFP12 > UBA1067 > UBA1067. Next base: position 3,298 of record CAVGIZ010000101.1, on the reverse strand, counting down.
GCGATTGTTCCGGCGATGGCGTCGTCCGCGTCGTTGATTCAAATTGCGCTTCTCACGTTGATGATTAATTTTCGCTATGCGTTTTATGGCTTCTCGCTTTTGAAGCGTTGGAAGGGGATTCAATTCACGCAGAAGTGGTTTTTGATTCATACACTCGCCGATGAGATTTACGCGCTCGATGTGGCGTGCAAGATTGCGAACCCGCTGAAGCATCGCTACTACTGCATTTGGAATGGTGCGCTGAACGCGAGCTATTGGGTGATTGGCACGACGGCGGGCGCGCTTGCGGGGTGCGCATTGCCCATTCCTTCGCGCGGCATTGAGTTCGCGATGGTCGCGTTGTTCCTCGTTATTTTCACGGACCAGATGAGGGAGATGATTCGTCACTATGCTTGATCGTTGCCTTTATCTTGCCGCGGTGATTCTTGTCGCGTGGGCCGTTACATTTGGTTTGCGCGCATTGCCATTCCTTCTCTTTGCGGGGCGCGACCGCGACTTGCCGCCGTGGGTCGAGCGCCTTGGCAACATCATCTCGCCCATCATCATTGCGGGCCTCATCATCTATTCGTACACGGGGCTTGAATGGCGCACGGCCTACCCATACATTGCGGGCGCGCTCACAGTTGGGCTGCAACTTTGGCGGCGCAATCCGCTTCTGAGTATTCTTGCGGGAACAATTCTTTATATGTGCCTCCTCGCGTGTGGTTGCACGACGGCGCGCACGTTTGAATTGGACGCGGCACATCCGGCAGTGCGCGTTTCGACGACGGGCATTTATTTTGGAGAGGAACGTGTTGAGCCGAAGGACGTTGTGGAAGCGTTGGAAGATAGCGAAGTGCCGCACACGCGCACGATTCACATTTTGATTGATCAAGAGGCCGCACGCAATTTGGCGGATGCGCAATTCTTGATGGCGACGCTGGCGAAGGCGGGCTACACGCGCCCGGTCCTGGTTACGAAGCGCCACGCCGAATCGGAAATTTTCAAGGATAAGCCGCGCGGGAAAAGTGCCGCGGCGCGAAAGAATTCACAACAAGCAGAGGGCGCAACAAAGCGCACAATCCGTTATAAAAAGGCGAACGAATAATGACACGTGTAGCAATTGTTGGATATGGCTTTATGGGCCGTACACATTATGGGGCGTGGAAGAAGTGCCGCGGCGCGAAAGTTGTTGCTATTTGCGATTTGAATTTGGCGCAACTTTCCGCCAAGGTTGTCGGCAATATCAAAGGTGCTGCGGACAATTCTAAACTGCCGCGCTCCATCAAGATCTATTCTGACTTTGATGAGATGTTGAAGGAAGCAAAGCTTGATGTTGTGGATATTACGACGCCGACGCCGATGCATGCACCGATGACCATCAAGGCGCTGAATGCGAAGTGCCACGTCCTTTGTGAAAAGCCGATGGCGCTTAATTTGGCTGATGCGGATTCTATGCTTGCGGCCGCGCAACGTGCCCATCGCTTTCTTTTGATTGGGCAATGCGTGCGCTTTGCACCAGAGTATAAATATCTTTCCACGGCGATTCAATCGAAGCAATATGGGCGCGTCATCGCGGCAGATTTTTCGCGCTTTATGTCCTTTCCAAAATGGGCCGATCCAAAAGCGTCTTGGGTTTTGGATGAAAAGAAGTCGGGTGGGCTTTACCTTGATGCGCATATTCATGATGTGGATTTTATTCTTTCTGTTTTTGGGGTGCCGCAGAAAGTGCGTTCACATTCGCATGCATCGAAGCATGAGATTGTGGATCATTTGACAAGCGAATATGTTTATGCGGATGGGAAGCTTGTGACGTCTTCATGTTCTTTTGCCGCGGCGCCTTCGCTTTGTTTTGATGCGACGTTCCGCGTCTTCTTGGAGCGTGCGACGATTTATTATGGCGGCACGTATAAAAAGCCGTTCGTTGTTTATCCGATGGAAGGGAAGCCCTTCACGCCCAAGCTTTCCAAGGCGACGGCTTACGAAGAGGAAATTCATTATTTCCATTCGCTTGTTGTTCGGCATCCGACTTTGACGCATCGGGCTGATATGCGCGACCTCCCATTTATGACGGCAGTTGATGCGCGCCAAGCGCTCGCGCTCGCGCTCAAGGAACGCGCCTTTTCAAAGCCTCACTAAAAACATTTAAGAAGGAGAGCAAAATGAAACTAGAAATGATGAAGATTGGAATTGCCGCGGTTGTGGCAGCTGGTTGTGTGTGGTGCGCTTCGGCGGCTGGGAAAATCCCAGCTCTGCAAGGCGACGCGGCATTTCGCCTCAAGACGATGGCTGAAAATATCTATGGTGTGCGGCCCGATTTCAAGGGTTTTGTTCCGAAGGCTACGGTTGTTTCCACGACGGAAGATGCCGCGGTCGGCGGAATCAAAAAAGTTATTCGTCTCAATACGATGACGCCATTGGGCGAAAAAGAATTTGACGCGATTGGTTACTTCCCGAAGGGCGATAAGAAGGTTCCCGTCTTTGTGAATCCACTTTTCAAGATGCATGATTTGGAAGATGGTTCGTGCCCGGTCAAGTACATTTTGGAGCGTGGCGTTGGCGTCGTCATTTATGATTACAACACCGTCTTGAAAGATGACAAGACAGTCTTGAATGGAATCACGCGCAAGGAAAATGATTGGGGCGCGATTTCGACTTGGGCCTTTGCCAATAGCCGTATCGCCGACTACTTGCAAACCGATCCACAAGCGGACGCGGCACATTTGGGCGTCATTGGCCATTCCCGTTTGGGCAAGACCGCGATGTGGACGGGCGCGACGGATACGCGCTTTGCGTATGTGTGCCCGAATAATTCGGGCTGCCTCGGTGCGCGTCTTTCCACACGTAATGTCCGCGGCGAAACTATCAAGCGCATTACGACTTGGTTCCCACATTGGTTCGCGCCGAAAGCCGCTACCTTTGCAGACAAGGACGATGAAATGCCTTTCGATCAGCACTGGGCGTTGTCCACAATTGCGCCGCGCCTTTTGCATATTGGTTCGGCTGACCAAGATTGGTGGGCTTGCCCATCGGGTGAATTTGCCGCGTTCGAAGTCACGAAGCAAGCTTACGGCGATGATTGGAAAAACATTGGCTATCACGTTCGCCATGGTGACCACGCCATCACGCCCGAGGACTGGAAAGAATATCTCGACTTCGCCAAGTCCCACGGCTGGGACATTCGGTGATAGGTCCTAATCCCATTTAGCGAAAAGGTTGCAGGCTATGCCCGCAACCTTTTCGCATAAAGCGCCGCGGTCACCGCCAAAAATTCAATTGTCAAAGATCAAAAGTAACCCGCGGGGACAAATGAAACGAA
>CAVGIZ010000100.1:0-9066 GCA_963629255.1 Anaerovoracaceae bacterium | reverse complement strand
GGAATAGCGTTTGATGTCGCGGCCACGGAGGACGGGTCGGATGAGTTTTTCGGTGCGGGAGCGTTCGTCTTTATCGCGGCAGTTTTTGAGGATTTCATCTCGCGTTTCTTCGGTGATGATAAAGGCTTCATTCAAGCCTGTTTTGATGCCGTAGTTGATTTGGATATCCCAATTTTTGAGGGGTGTGCCGATGGATTCGATTTTTTGTTTGATAGATTGTTCGAGGGGATTGAGGATGACCCAGGAGTCGCCTGAGGTAAAGGCGCAGGAGTTTTGATGTTCGTGGACGAATTTGGGGAGGTCGTCGCGGCAGTTTTGGGTGGCGAGGACCGCGGCGGTTTTGCCTTGGTTGTCCGCGGCAGATTCTGCGAGGAGGATGTTGGTATCGACGGTGGCGGATTCGAAGATTTGTTCGCCGGCGAAGTCGATGAGGAGTTTGGGGTTGGTATGTGAGGCGAGGAAGGTGCGGAGTTTTTCGCCGTAGCCTGCGCGCATCCATTTATTGGAAGTGATGAAGGCGAGGATGCCGCCTTTTGAGAGGAGTTGGGTGGCACGTTCGTAGAAGAGGCAATAGATGTCGCCTGTTTTTTCGAAGGTTTGGAAGTGGCATGGCTCGTAGAGTTTGGCGAGTTCGCCGTGATTTTTTTGGAGTTGGATATAGGGCGGGTTACCGAGGACGATATCGAAGCCTGATTTGAAGTTGAACATCCATTCGGGGTCGAAGAAGTCTGCGGCTTCATTTTGGTCGTAGGGGTTCCAAGAGACGAGGCGAGTGGAGTCCTTAGCATCGTAATGGAGGTCATTTTTGAGATATTGGATGATTTGGGCGCGGCAGATTTTATCGGCTTGGCGGCATTTCTTTTTGTCGGCGGCAGATTTGGCGTTGAAGTGGTTGTGTCGAATTGTTTTGAGTTCGTCTTTGTATTGTGTGAGGTCTATGGCTTCGTCGAAGAGGTCGTCTTGATGGATTTTATGAGCTGGGATTGGTTTGAGGGAGAGGAGGGAGTTGGCGGCGACGAATTTAGTTTCGAGGTTTGGGAGTGGGGCGATGCCATAGTTTGGGAGGGAATCGTTTGGTGTGGCGTCGCAGATGAGGGAGATGAAGAAGCGTAGCTTTGAGATTTGGACGGCGATGGGTTGGATATCTGCGCCGTAGATACAATTTTCGATGAGGTAGAGTTTGAGGTTGTAGTTAGACTTTGGGTTTTCTGGTTTATCTTGGAGGCGTTGGAGGAGTGAGAGCATGCGGTTGAGGATGCCCATTGGGAAGGCGCCTGAGCCGCAGGCGGGGTCGAGGATACGAAGGGATTTGAGGTATTCGACGAGTTTGGAGGAGGTGTCTTTGTCGAGGGAGAGTGGTTGGTCGCTCTTGAAGAGGTTATTGATGGCGTTTTGCGGGATGTCTTTTGGGGCGTGGTTTGAGAGTGCTTGGAGGATCGATTCGTTGACCATGTAGTCGACGATTTCGCGTGGGGTATAGAAGGAGCCTGTGGCTTTTTTGACGGTTTCTTTTGTTTCTGGGTTATAGGCGCCGAGGAGGCTTTCGAAGACGCAGCCGAGGAGCTCAGGGTCGAGTGCGACATCGACATCGAGGGGTGTATTTTCTTCGACGGTGAAGACGTATTTATTGAGGATACTGATGAGGCCGCGGGAGGTGTCGAAGAAGAGGACATTTGGGAGGAAGGCGCGGCGTTGGCGGCCGCGTTCACGGGAGAAGCCATCGGAATAGAAGAATTTGTCTCTTTCTTTTCCGTCCTTGCTTTCTGCCTTTTTGTATTTATCGAGGCATTCGAAGAGGCCGCCATTGAGGAATGGGACGGGTTTGAAGTCTTCGAGGATTTGTTCGTGGGAACGTTTGAAGAAGGACTTTTTGAGGTCGTCGCGGAAGAAGGTTTTGATGCCGAACTGTTCGTTGGCGTCGTCGCCTCTTTTACGGTTTGAGCTATCGCTGGCGAAGGCGCGTTCTTCGATGGGGTTATTGAGGGTGGCGAAGAAGAGGTTTTGGAGGATGGCGTTGTAGTAGGTGCCATCGGTGGTGGAGGTTGGGTCGAAGTCGACGAGGTATTTGTCTTTGAGGGTATCTGGGTTGAAGATCCAATCTGGGATGAGTGAGGTATGGTCCTTGTCGTTATGATTTTTCTGGTGGAGGAACCAGGTGAACATGAGGCGAGTGATGAGGCGGATGAGGTGTTGTTCGAGGTGGTCGCGGTCATCTGCGGCGGTGGAGGTATCATTTGGGAAGGTGACGGCGGTTTCTTTTGCTCGGGCCCATTCGAACCAGTTGAAGAGGTCGCGGTAGAAATTATTCGTGAGGGTGGAGGTGGAGAAGGTGTCCTGCCATTTTTTGTAGAGTTCGTCGAAGGAGGAGAATTTGGCGGAGAGGGAGGAGAGGATATTGAGATGGCCGCGGTGTGGGGTGGTGCAATTGATTTCTTTGAGGATCGAGACGCGGCCTGGGCGTTCGCCTGGGTGGCCTGGGGAGACGTATGGGGTGCGTTCGCAGGTGGCGATGGAGAGGAGGGCGCCGTTGAAGAAGAGGACGGTGGCGGGTTCGTGGCGTGCGATGCGGTTGAAGGCGCGTGTGAGGGTGGCGAGTTCGGAGCGTGTGAGGCGTGCGTTTGGTTTTGTGTGGAGGGCGAAGATGGCCATGCACTGGTATTTGGCGTTGTGTTCGAGGTTTTTGAGTTCGTCGTCGAGGGAATTGGAGGAGGAGTTGCCGTGGATGGCGTCATCGTTGATGGCGCCGATGAAGTAGGTTTGAGTGATTTTGGAAAGTGCCGCGGAGAGGGAGGCTGGGATGGAGTCGGAGACGAGGCGTTTATAGTGAGTGGTGGGGTCGAAGGCGGTGGCGGTTGGGGTGGTACAGGAGAAGCCGAGGTCGCGGAAGAATTTGGTGGCGGCTTCGAAGAGGTTGGCGTTGGTGATGAAATCGGAGAGATTGAAAGACATGATGGAAATCCTTTTTTGAAAGAGTTGAAGAATTACTTATCTGGGTTAGAGATATATTCCCAGGCGATGAGGTCGAAGTTTTCGGTTTTGAAGACATCTTCGACGTGGGTTTGGGAGGTGGTAGGTTTTGGTTTTTGATTATTTGAGAAGAAGTCATTGAGGGCGTCATCGATGGCGTGAGGGGCTTTGACGTGCATCCAGTTTTGGAGGATGGCGGTGAGGCGTTCGATGGTGGCTGTGTTGGGTGTTTCGAGGTCGCGCGGGAGGAAGGTTTGGGCGGATTTATTGTTGCGGAGGATGGTGAGGATGTAGCTTGGGGAGATGTCGAGCCATTTGGGGTTGGCGTTTGTGTTGATGGGCTGGAGGAGGAGGTAGAATTTATCGTAGGGGCGTGTTGGGTTTTCTGGGGTGCGGCGAGGGTAGCCGAGGAGAGCGACGAGGGATTCGGGCGGGTTTTTGCGGATGAGGTCTGGGTTGGAGAGCCAGCCTGAGAAGACGCCGGAGGGCATTTTGAGGAAGAAGTCGCGGTTTTTTTCGAGGTAGGCGACGAGGTCTTGGCGGAAGGTTTCGAGGGTAAAGTCTGCGAGGCCGAGGGTGGCGGAGGCGGCATCGGGGTCGGCGTCGGTGGCCGACTGTTCGATATCGGAGATTTTTTCCTCTGCCATTTGCTTGAGGAGTTTGTTGGTGTTGCGTTGGATGATTTCGTTGTTTTTGAGTTCCGCGGCGATTTCTTCTTTTGTGGGTTGCGTTTCTGCGCCTGTGAGGGCCATGGTGACCATACGGCGGTTGACGAGTTCTTTGAGTTTGAGGTAGCCGTTGAGGTCGTCTGAGGGCCAGAAGTTGACGGCTTGGATTTGGTCGTTTGGGGAGCCGAGGCGGTCGATACGGCCGAAGCGTTGGACGAGGCGGACAGGGTTCCAATGGATGTCGTAGTTGATGACGGTATCTGCGTCTTGGAGGTTTTGGCCTTCGGAGAGGCAGTCGGTGGCGATGAGGATATTGATTTCGTTGTCGAGGATAGTTTTATAGGCTTGGGTAGTGGGGGAGAGAGCGATGCGCTTGCGCCAGTTGGCGTAGTTGGCGCGGCACTTTTTGCCGAGGGTGTCGCGTTCTTCTTTTGTGTAGAGGTCTGTCCAATCGCGTTCGAGGTAGAGTTTGGAGTAGGGGGCGAAGCGTTGGAGGATAGTTTGGAAGGTGTCGTGGCCGAGTGCGTTTGGGCAGGGTGTGGCGGCTTCTTTTGTTTGGCCTGTGATGAGCGCGACGCGCCAGGCGGGGTGTGCGTGGCGGATGGCGGCGTAGAGGTAGTTAGCGGTATCGCCGAAGGAGGTGAAGACGATGACTTTTTTGTTGGGCTTTGTTTGTTTGTCGGCGAGGTCGGCGAGGAGGGCTGAGAGTTTTTTATCTTCGGTGTCGCCCGCGGTGAGTTGTTCGCGGAAGGCGTGGAAGTTGTCGCAACATTTGTGGAGGCGTTCGATATCGGCTTCGAGGTCTTTTTTGAAGTCGTTGATGCGGTGCATGTCCTTGAGTTGGATGGTGTTGTTGCGAAGGGAGAAGTCGTTTTCGTTTTCGAGGTCTTCGTCGAGTTCGTCTTTGTCTTCATCGGAGAGGTCGTCGACGGAGAGAGAGGTTTGTGCGTTGCGATGAGCAAGGAAGTCGTTGACTTTTTTGAGGGTTTCCTCGTGGACGGTTTTGACTTTTTCGAGGGTTTGGAGGCAGGAGGTCCAGCTGCTTTCGAGGCGCTTCATGAAGAGGATGGCCATCATGCGCACGAGGTAGTTTTCGCGGAAGGTGTTGTCCTGCCAGTTTTTGGCGTGAGGGGTGCCTGGTTTATCGAGGTAGAAGGAGGGCTTATAGGCGGTGAGGTTGAGGGCTTCGAGAGCGGTGTAGATATCGGCGATGGAATTGTAGGTACCGATGTTTTTGAGGCCGACGAAGTGGTTGATGGGTTTGAGTTGGGCGGGGAATTTGAAGCCGTTTTCGGTATCGTGGAAAGTTTGTTCGATCATGGCGCGGGTGCGCGCGACGATGAGTTTATCGGTGAGTTCGAAGAAGTTGTGGGGGAGGCGTTTGATGAGGTCGGAGAGGCGTTCGCTTTTGTCTTCGATCCATTTTTGATAGTCCTTGTTGGCGTCGGCGAAGAGTTGAGTGAGGTCTGGGATATCGAGGCCTGGTTGATTGAAGGCGTCGTCTTTGCCGCGTGCGATGAGTTTGTATTGGTTGCGGAGGTCGTTGAGTTGGTTATTGATGGGAGTGGCGGAGAGGAGGAGGACTTTGATGTCGCGCACGAGGCCAGAGGTGGCGGAGTCGGCAATGATATCATTGAGGAGCATTTTATAGCGCGAGGATTTATCATTGCGGAGGTTGTGGCTTTCGTCGATGACGACGAGGAGTTTTTGTTTTTTGAGGAGCCAGGAGAGCGGGGCTTCGTTGCCTTTGCTCATGCGGTCGTCTTGGAGGTCTGTATGGAAGCGGACGATATAGTCGAATTCGTCGCGTTCGAAGCGTGAGTCGTGTTTGCGTAAGTATTGCTTCCAGTTTTGCTCGAGTTTTTTGGGGCAGAGCATGAGGACGGTATAGCCGTTGTTTTGGAAGTATTTCATGACGGCGAGGGCGGAGAAGGTTTTGCCGAGGCCGACCGCATCGGCGAGGATGGCGCCGTTCCATTTGCGGAGCATTTTGATGAGGGAGATGACGCCTTTTTGTTGGTAGTCGTAGAGTGTTTTGTAGATGGTGGAGTCTTGGAAGAGGATGAGTTCTTTTTGTTCTTCGATGGAGGAGTCGAGGTCGATTTCGCCGCGGAAGAGTTCGAAGAGGATTTTGTAGTAGATTTCTTCTGGGGTGCGTGTGGCGCAGAAGCTTTCTTGGATGCGTTTGATGAAATAGTCTTTGACGGGGATGAGGGGGGAGGAGGGGTCGTCGAGGTTTTCGTGGACTTTTTCTTGGGCGATGTCGTTCTTCCATTGGAAGTCGAACCATTTGCAGAGTTGCTTCCATTCGTTATTTGCGCCGGTTTCGAAGAGGTTGAGTTCGACGTTGCTGGATTCGCGTATGCCGAGGCCGGCTTCGGTGAGGTTGGAGCTTCCCATGACGTAGTAGTTGTTGCAGGGGTCGGCGTCTTTGTAGATGTAGGCCTTGGCGTGGCAGAAGGCGGTTGTGATGGCGCGGATTTGGACGGTGGGGCGGCGGAGGAATTCGATGGCATCGAGTGCTTCTTGTTTGAGTTTGAGGGTGTGGTCGATGCCGCCGTCGCCATGGAGGAGGTCGATGACGCGCGAGGTTTTGCCGCTTTCGCCCGCGAGTTCGGAAAGGATCAGGCGGTAGGAGTTGTTCGGTGAGAATTCATTCTTCAGGATGTTCAAGCCCGCGATGGAGAAGAAGCCCGAGACAATATCCATCGAGCCAGTGTGATTGGAACAAAGGCCTGTTAGCTTCCGAAAAATGTCAACGACACTTTTGATGGAAGGCCAAGTTTCTTTGTCGTACGGAATCTTATTATCAACCAACATCGTCTCTAGTCTCCTGTATGCTACTTCAAGTTTCGATGGTGTATATTATACCATATTTTGGGGGAGAATGCAATGGGGAAGGGAGTGGATTACCAATTCCGAGTTGGGTCGAAATTGGTACTATAAATGAGGGTCAAATATAAAGGCGAGGCGATTAAGATTTCGGCGCTTGATTTTCTGGGTCAGCTGATTTAAGCGCGGCAGATTTTGACCACGGATTACACGGATGGGATAGGGTTTAACTTTGAGCCTAATAAAGGGCTTCGGTTCACGCCTCCGCTCGCTTCGCGAGGAACAGGCTTGAGGGGATGGAGGGGGTTGGGATTGACCGTGTAGAGATTTTTAGCCGTGTAGAACATAAAGACAGGTTTTGGAGGTTTGGAAAGTGCCGCGGGGATTCCTCCACATTTCGCAAAATGTGGAGGAGTATTGGCCTTGTTTTGTTGGGGTTGGTGAGGGGCGGGCTTTGTGTAGTTGACTTTTGAGCGAGAGGCTATTTGACTTTTACTCCGATGGCTATTTGACTTTTGCACCAGATTCTACTTGACTTTTGCACCGAAAATATGGTATAATTTGCGGCGTTAAGGAGATACTATGTACAAACGGTGGCAAAGTCAGAATTTGATTGAGGCGTTGAACGAGCGGCGAGCGGTGCATTTGACGGGTGCGCGGCAGGTTGGGAAGACGACGCTTGCGGAGTCGATTGAGCTTGCGCATGTGCGGCGGTATACGATGGACCGTGAGAATTTGCGGATGGCGGCGCAGAGTGATCCGGATGGATTTATTGAGCGCAAGAAGGGTGAGACGGTTGTGATTGATGAGATTCAGAAGGTGCCGAGTTTGATGGATGCGATTAAGATTCGGCTTGATCACGACAATGAGAAGGGGCAATATCTTTTGACGGGGAGTTCGAATTTGCGTTTTGTTCAGGCGGTGAGAGATTCTCTTGCTGGGCGGATGCGGACGATTCGTTTGAACACGTTGACGCGCGGGGAGATTTTGGGTGGGCGCGGCGATTTTTTGTCGCGGGCTTTTGCGCATGAATTTCCGTCGCGGATTAAGGGATTTTCGAAGCGGGATGTGATTCATTTTGGTTTTTGTGGTGGGTATCCTGAGGCGTTGGAGTTGGGGGAGAGGGCGCGGCGTGAGTGGGTCAAGGGGTATTTGGAAGATTTGCTTTTTAAGGATGTGCGAGATGTGACGGCGATTCGTAAGGTGGATTCTTTGCAAAAGATGGCGACGTGTCTTTTGGCGCACACGGGAAAGTTTTTTGAGTTGAATGGGATTTGTGCGCAAGCGCAATTGAGCAAGGAGACGGCGCAAAATTATATTGAAGCGCTTCGGGCTTTGTATTTGTTTGATGCGGTCCAGCCTTGGGCTAAGAGTGATTATGCGAAGTTGGGTAAGCGCGTCAAATATTATGCCGCGGATTCGGGGCTTGTTGCAAATGTGTTGGGATGGAAGGAGGATGAGGTGTACCTTGATGATGACAGGAGTGGCAAGCTTGTTGAGACGTGGGTTCATCATGAAATTGCCGCGCTCATTGATCTTGATCGTGCGTATTCACTTACGCAATATCGCGATTCCGAAAAGCGGGAGATTGATTTTTTGATAGAGAATGATTCGGGTGAAATGTTGGGGATTGAAGTGAAGGCGGGCTCTGTTGCGAGTGGGGATGACTTCAAGACGATGCGTTGGTTTGCGGAGGCGTTTTCGGGGAAGTCGTTTACGGGGATTGTTCTTTATTCGGGGTTGGATACATTACGCTTTGGTGATAATTTCTATGCGGTCCCGCTTGGGGCTCTTGCGCTCTAGGTGTTGCGCGGCAGATTTAGGGCGTGGATTTCTTTGTTGGGAAAAGTGCCGCGGGGATTCCTCCACACTTTATAAAATGTGGAGGAGGATGGGCCTTGTTTTATTGGGGTTGGTGAGGGGTGGGAGGCGAGTAGAGGAAACAGGTTTTTTCGTGAGAGGAGATGATGCCGATGGCTTGGAGATAGGAATAGATGATGGTGGTGCCGACGAATTTCATGCCGCGTTTGGTCAAATCTTTTGAGATGGAATCTGAAAGGGATGAGCGCGTTTGGTGCAATTCGTGGATGACTTGGTTTTGGGTGAAGCTCCAAATGTAATGAGCGAATGAGCCGAATTCATTTTGGATTTGGAGGAAGGCTTGGGCATTTTTGACCGCGGCAGAAATTTTGAGTCGGTTGCGAATGATGGCTTTATTTTGTTGGAGGGAGAGGAGTTTGGGTTGGGTGTAGGCGGCAATTTTTTGAGGATTGAAGTTGTCGAAGGCGAGGCGGAAGGCGTTGCGTTTATTCAGGACGCATTCCCATGAGAGGCCCGCTTGGAAAGTTTCGAGGAGGAGGATTTCAAAGAGTTTGGAATCTGAGTGAACGCGGACGCCCCATTCGTGGTCGTGATAGGCGACGTAGAGTGGATTTTTCTCATTGCACCAATGGCATCGTGTTTTCGGGGCAGGTTTGTTCATGGTGGATATTATACCATATTTTGATTTGCATCGCAAGGGGGGCAGAGGGGGATTTTTAAGGAGAGGGGGTGGCGCGGGGGGATTTACGCGCGTAATTTTGCTAGGTTACGCGCGTAA
>CAVGIZ010000099.1:0-9082 GCA_963629255.1 Anaerovoracaceae bacterium | reverse complement strand
TGGGAAATACCCGAGAAGTAGGGAAACAATGACAACGGGGACCTGCGGCCCCCGCGCCCCCGCGAAGGCAGGATGGGCTTAGGGGCGGATGACAGAATGCAAGCGAAGTAAAGCAAGTTTAGATGGTGCGGCCCCCGCGCCGTGAGCGAAGGCAGGATGGGCTTAGGGGCGAAAGCAACGACATGAGCATTTAGGTGGGTTTGGTTTAGGTTGCTTTCGCGCGGGAAGGGGGCTTTGGGGGCTCGGTAGCTGGTTACAGCATTGATCTTTGACAATTGAATAGTTTTGAGAGCGTGGTGGAAGTGCCGCGGGGATGGGGTTAGATATGAAAATAAGATGGAAATAGGTAAGGAATATGCTATTATAACATTTTTATAAAATTCCGACTTGCGTTTGTGACGAGAATGTGGTATAATATGCGGAATCTGCCCTGATTGCGGACAGTTAACAAAGTGGTCGCTTACCACACTTCAGCCGCAACGAGGGGAAAATGGTCAAAATTCAAATTTCTAACTAAAGAAAGACGAGATATAAAGATGAGCGCAGAACGCAAAATCTTCGGTAAGCTGCAGGGGCTTTCAGAGCCTCTACCCGATTTGATTGAGATACAGACGAAGTCCTATCAGGATTTTCTGCAGGCGGACGTGGCACCGTCGAAGCGGAGGATGAAGGGCTTGCAGGCGATTTTTAAGGAAGTATTTCCTGTTTCGAGCTATGATGGGCGTTACAAAGTTGAGTTTGTGAGCTATCGTTTGGACACGCCGCGGAAGACGTACTTGCAGGCGTTGATGGATGGCGACACATATTCGCGTCCGCTTCGTGCGACATTTCGGGTGATTGAGGGTGAAGAGTGCCGCGAAGAGGAAGTATTTTTGGGCGAGATGCCTGTGATGACGCCAGATGGTGCGTTTGTGGTGAATGGTGCGGAGCGCGTGATTGTGTCGCAGTTGCATCGTAGTCCTGGCATTTCGACGGAGCGTTCGGTGCATGCGAATGGTCAGCCGTTGTTGTCGGTGCGAATTATTCCGGATCGTGGCAACTGGATTGAAGTGATGTTTGACACGAACGACGTGATGTGGTGTTTTATGGACCAGCGTCGTCGGCGTCGGAAATTTTATGCGACGACTTTGTTGCGAGCGTTTGGTTATGGGCTTGACGAGCAGTTGATGGCGATTTTCTATGAGTTCAAGAAGTTGCCGACGGCGACGACGTACACGGAGCGAGACCTTCGTTTGATGGTGATGAAGGACGACTTGGTGGACACGAATTCGCAGGCGGTGATTGCGCGGCGTTATGATCCGGTGACGCCGGCGATGATGGAGCAGATTGCGGCGGCGGGGATTAAGGAAATTGAGGTTGTTGATGTTTCGCCCGACAATGGGACGTTGATTAAGACGCTTCGTGAAGATGCGAAGATGGGCATTCACAATGAGGAAGACGCGTTGAAGGAGATTTACCGGAGGATGAGGCCGGGGGATCCGCCGACGGCGTCGAACTCGAAGCAGATGATTCATCGTATGTTCTTTGAGTTGGCGCACTACGATTTGGGGTATGTGGGGCGTCACAAGATCAACCAGAAGTTGCATTTGACTGGGAAGGTTGACGAGAATTTGCGGACGTTGCATGAGTCAGGGATTGACGTGATTGAAGCGATTCGTTTGTTGTTGAAGATTTACGTTGGCAAGGAACAGGTGGATGATATTGACCACTTGGGGAACCGGCGTATTCGCACGACGGGCGAGTTGTTGGAGAACCAGTGTCGTATTGGTTTGGCGCGTACGGAGCGTTTGATTCGCGAGCGCATGACGGTGTACAATTCGGAGCAGCAGGGGCCGTTGACGCCGTCGCGTTTGGTGAATTCGAAGTCGTTTTCGTCTGTGGTGAATGATTTCTTTGCGCGTTCGCAGTTGTCGCAGTTCATGGACCAGACGAACCCGTTGTCGGCGTTGGCGCACAAGCGGCGTTTGTCGGCGTTGGGGCCTGGTGGTTTGAGTCGTGAGCGTGCTGGGTTTGAGGTGCGCGATGTGCATCCGTCGCACTATGGGCGTATTTGCCCGATTGAGACGCCTGAAGGTCCGAACATTGGTTTGATTTCGTCTTTGGGTATTTACGCGCAGATTAACAAGTTTGGTTTCATTGAGACGCCGTACCGCAAGGTTGTGGGTGGTGTTGTGACGGATGAGATTGAGTACTTGCCTGCGGACATTGAGGAGCAATACGTGATTGCGCAGGCGAACGCGCCGTTGACGGCGAAGCGTACGTTTGCGGAGAAGCGCGTGACGTGCCGTTACAAGACGGAGTTTTGCGAGAAGCCGGCGATGGATGTTCAGTACATGGACGTGGCGCCGATGCAGGTGATTTCGATTGCGGCGGGTTTGATTCCGTTTTTGGAGCATGACGACGCGAACCGTGCGTTGATGGGTGCGAACATGATGCGTCAGGGCGTGCCGTTGATGACGACGGAGCGGCCGTATGTTGGGACGGGGTTGGAAGGTGTGAGCGCGAAGGATTCGCGTGTCATTGTGACGGCGAAGCAGGACGGCGTTGTGGCGTACGTTTCTGCGAATGTCATTTTGACGACGAAGAATGGCGAGTTGCCGGCTGGGATTGTGCCGAATCCGGAGAACGAGGCGGAGTACGATTTTGGTGGTGAAGAGAAGAAGGGCGTGACGCGTTATAAACTTCAGAAGTTCCGTCGTTGCAATTCTGGGACGTGTTTCAATCAGCGTCCGATTGTGAAGAAGGGGCAGGAAGTGAAGGAGGGCGACTGCTTGGCGGATGGTCCGGCGACGGATCAGGGCGAGTTGGCGCTTGGTAAGAACTTGCTTGTGGCGTTCATGTCGTGGCGTGGATACAACTTCGAAGACGCGATTTTGGTGAACGAGCGGTTGGTGCGTGAAGATGCGCTGACGTCGTTGCACATTATTACGTTTGAATGTGGTGCGCGCGATACGAAGTTGGGGCCTGAAGAGATTACGCGTGATATTCCGAACGTGGGTGAGGACGCGCTGAAGAATTTGGGTCCGGATGGTATTATTCGAGTGGGTGCGGAGGTGCATCCTGGCGACATTTTGGTGGGCAAGGTGACGCCGAAGGGCGAGACGGAATTGTCGCCAGAAGAGCGTTTGTTGCGGGCGATTTTTGGTGAGAAGGCAGCGGACGTGCGTGACACGTCGTTGAAGGTTCCGCCGGGGACGACGGGCGTGGTGATGGACGTGAAGGTTTCGACCGCGGCGAACATTCAGGAGGGCGATGACAAGCGCTCGCGCCGTGCGAAATCTGACGCGGAAAAGAAGCGCCGCAATCAATTGGCGAGGATTGAGAAGGACCTCATTGCATCGCTTTCGGCCAAGCTCATGAATGAGAAGATACCGGTCGACATTACGGACACGGATACGGGCGATGTGATTGTCCAGGCCAACAAGAAGATTAAGAAGGCGTGGCTGGCGACGCTGGCGAGGGCGCATGCGCACTGGGACATGGAAGAATGTCCGGCGCGTGAGACGGTTTCTTCGATTATGGAGACGGCCGAGATGGAATTCGCCACAGTGGAAGACGCGGCGGAGAATGGCGATGGCGGGCTCTTTGGGGAGTTTGGCGGGGACGGCGAAGTTGTGAAGCAGGTTCGCGTGTACCTTGTTGACAAGAAGAACTTGTCCGTTGGTGATAAGATGGCTGGTCGACATGGTAACAAGGGTGTTGTTTCGCGGATTTTGCCGAGTTGCGACATGCCGTTCTTGCCGGATGGGCGGCCGGTGGACATTGTGTTGAATCCGCTCGGTGTGCCGTCGCGTATGAACCTTGGGCAGTTGTTTGAGACGTACCTTGGGTTGGCGTGTCGTTTGTTGAATTTCCATGCTGCGACGCCGGTGTTTGACGGTGTGCAGGAGAGTGAAATTGACGCGCTTTTGAAGCAGGCGCGTGCGGTGCAGGAGAAGGAGGAAGGCAAGCAGGCGTGGATTTGTCCTGAGGGCAAGACGGTGCTGTATGATGGGTTGACGGGTGAGCCGTTCCAGCAGCGCGTTGTTGTGGGTGTGATTTACATGTTGAAGTTGCACCACCTTGTGACGGATAAGATTCACGCGCGTGCGGTTGGGCCGTATTCGCTTGTGACGCAGCAGCCGCTGGGTGGTAAGGCGCAGCTGGGTGGTCAGCGTATGGGCGAAATGGAAGTGTGGGCACTTGAGGCGTATGGCGTTGCGTATGCGTTGCAGGAATTGCTCACGGTGAAGTCTGATGACGTGCAGGGTCGTACGCGGATTTATGAATCGATTGTGAAGGGGACGAACATTCTCGACTCGGGGATGCCGGAGTCCTTCTCTGTGTTGATTCACGAGTTGCGTGGGCTTTGCTTGGACACGCAGCTTTTGGGAGGCGAGATGGAACGTCGCCGGAAGGGTAATGAGTCGTCGAGTGCGTCGCGTGAAGAGGCGGTGGTTTCGGATGACTTGCTTTCGGGTTCGATGAATCTTCGCAACAGCTAATCGGAAAACATTTACAGGAGAAAATCAATGCATCCTTATAACACGTCCGACATTTTTGGTGGTTCGTTCAATGCGTCCGCACATTATGACGCGGTGAAGGTTCAGCTTGCCTCCCCCGAGACGATTCGTGGGTGGTCGCATGGCGAAGTCAAGAATCCGGAGACAATCAATTACCGCACGTATCGTCCTGAGAAGGAAGGTTTGTTCTGCGAGAAGATTTTCGGTCCGACGAAGGACTGGGAATGTGCTTGCGGTAAGTTCAAGCGGATTAAGAACAAAGGCATTATTTGCGATCGTTGCGGTGTTGAGGTGACGCTTGCGTCGGTGCGCCGTCAGCGGATGGGGCACATTGAATTGGCGGTGCCGGTGAGCCACATTTGGTTCTTCAAGTGTTCGCCGTCGCGCATGGGCTTGTTGCTCGATAAGACGACGAACGAGCTGGAGCGCGTCCTTTATTATCAGGACTGGATGGTTGTTGAACCGGGTGATACGCCGTTGAAGGAAGGGCAGATCCTGACGGATGCGGAGTACATTGATGCGCAGGAAAAGTATGACGATGGCTTCAAGGCGGAGATGGGCGCGGAGGCTATTCGCAAGCTTCTCAAGAAGATCAATTTGGACGAATTGATGGCGGATCTTGAGGACGAGATGGAGAACACTCGCTCCAAACAGAACCGCAAGAAAATCGCCAAGCGCATGAAGGTGGTTGAAGGGTTCCGTGCATCGCAATCGAAGCCAGAATGGATGATTCTTGACGTGTTGCCGGTGATTCCGCCAGAGTTGCGTCCGCTCGTTCCGTTGGAAGGCGGCAAATTTGCGACGAGCGATTTGAATGACCTTTATCGCCGCGTGATTAACCGTAACAACCGTTTGCGCAATTTGTTGGCGCTCAAGACGCCGGATGTGATTATCCGCAACGAGAAGCGCATGTTGCAAGAGGCGGTGGATGCGGTGTTTGATAACGGGCGGCACGGGCGCGCGGTGACGGGTCCGGGCAATCGTCCGCTCAAGTCGCTTTCCGAGATTTTGAAGGGCAAGACGGGTCGTTTCCGTCAGAACTTGCTGGGTAAGCGTGTGGACTATTCGGGGCGTTCGGTGATTGTCGTTGGTCCTGAGTTGAAGTTCCCGCAGTGCGGCATTCCGAAGGAGATGGCGCTTCGTTTGTTTGAGCCGTTCATCATTCGCATTTTGAAGGACCGCGGCATTTGCCACACGGTTCGCACGGCGCGTAAGATGATTGAGCGTCACGATGAGCAGGTGTGGGATATTCTTGAAGAGGTGACGAAGGATAAAACCGTCTTCTTGAACCGTGCACCGACGTTGCACCGTTTGTCGATTCAGTCGTTCGAGCCAGTGCTGGTGGAAGGCAAGGCGATTCGGTTGCACCCGATGGTGTGTACGCCGTTCAACGCCGACTTTGATGGTGACCAGATGGCTGTGCACGTGCCGCTTTCGATTGAGGCGCAGATGGAATCGAAGTTGATGATGCTTGCTTCGACCTCGATTTTCTCACCGGCTTCTGGTAAGTCCGTCATGACCCCGACGCAGGATGTGTGCTTGGGTCTTTACTTCTTGACGGTTCCCTCGCAGCAGGATAAGCTCGCGGGCAAGATTGCGGGCAAGACGGATTGCCACGATGAACATTTGCCGCTTTTCAACGACATCAGCGAAGTTGAATTTGGCATTGCGGAAGGTTGCATTAGCTATCATTCGCGCATTCGTTATCGTAACCCGGACTATGGCACAACGGGCCGTCCGCATGGCGATTCGAAGAAGCGTACGATTGAAACGACTGCAGGCCGCGTCATTTTCAACAGCGTGTGGCCGGAGGCGATGGGCTTCTGGAATGACAAGTGCTCGAAGTCGACGATTGGCAATTTGATTCTTGATTGTCACAAGGTTGCGGGGCACGATGTCACGGTTGCGGCAATTGACAGCCTCAAGGCGCTTGGCTATAAGTTCGCGACAGTTTCTGGTGCGTCGATGGGCTTGAAGGATATGATTCGCCCGGCTGACAAGGACGCCGAAATTTCGAAGGCGCGTGCCGCGGCAGATGAGGTCCAGAAGCAGTTCCAGCAGGGTATCATCACGGACGGCGAACGTCACAACAAGATCGTTGATATTTGGTCTACGACGACGGAGAAGGTCGGTGATGAACTTTACAAGACGATTGACCGTAACATTTCGCCGGAGTGCAAGAACCCGACGGAACTCAACCCAGTCTACATGTTTGTGGACTCGAAGGCTCGTGGTTCGAAACTTCAGATTCGTCAGCTCGCGGGTATGCGTGGCTTGATGGCGAACCCGTCTGGCGATATTATTGAACGTCCAATTACTGCATCCTTCCGTGAAGGTTTGTCGGTGTTGGAATACTTCATTTCGTCGCACGGTGCGCGTAAGGGCTTGGCTGATACCGCTTTGAAGACGGCTGACGCAGGCTATTTGACGCGTAAGCTCGTTGACGTTTCGCAGGACGTCATCATTACGCAGGAAGACTGCAACACGGTGAACGGCATTGAAGTCGAAGCCATTGTGGAAGGCGACGAAGTCAAGGTTACGCTCGGTGACCGCGTTCTCGGCCGCACGGCCCTTTATGACGTTACCGACCCGAAGACGGGCGAGACGATTGTTCCGGCCAACGAGATTATCAACGAAGAAGCTGCCGCGCGCATCAACAAGTGTGGCATCGACAAGATTTGGATTCGCTCCGGTCTGACGTGCGATGCGGAACACGGTATGTGCGCGAAGTGCTATGGCCGCGACCTCTCGACTGGCAAGCAAGTTGAAATCGGCACGGCCGTTGGCATTATTGCCGCGCAGTCCATTGGTGAACCTGGTACCCAGCTCACGATGCGTACGTTCCACATCGGTGGTACGGCATCCGCAACGGCGAAGGTTCCAGAGATCGTCCTCAAGAACGATGGTATTGCCAAGTTCGTGGACGTGCGTATGGTGCGCAACGATGAAGGCCAGGAAGTCGTCCTCAACAAGAACGGCACGCTTGAAATTCATTCGGTGAATGGCAACAAGCTCGACACCTACCAGCTGCAGATGGGCTCCGTCCTTCTCGTGGAAGATGGTGCCGCGGTCAAGAAGGGACAGAAGGTCGCCACGTGGGACCCGCACTCCGTCCCAGTTCTTTCCGAATCTGCTGGTATCATTCAGTTCGTCGACTTCGAAGAAGACATCAGCGTCAAGACTGAAACCGACCCGAAGACGGGTGCCAAGACCTTGGTTGTCCTCGATACGCGTGAATCCAATTTGCATCCGCGCATCGAAATTCGCGACCCCGCGAAGGGCCAAGATGCTTCTTCGCTCGATTCGCTCGATATTCCGACGGGCGCCATTGTCATGGTGCGTGACGGCATGAAGGCGACTCCGGGTATGCTCCTTGCAAAGACGCCGCGTGAAGCTGCGAAGACCCGTGATATTACGGGTGGTTTGCCGCGCGTCGCGGAACTCTTTGAAGCACGTCAACCGAAGGACGCGGCAGAAATTGCCAAGATTGAAGGCCGTATTGAGTTCGGCGAAAATGTCCGCGGCAAGCGTTGCGTCAAGGTCGTCGATGATATCACGGGCCTCGTGGAAGAGCACTTCATTCCGATGGGTAAGCAGATCGTCGTCTTCAAGGGTGACAAGGTCAAGAAGGGCCAGCAGCTCACGGAAGGTCCGGTCATTCCGCAGGAAATTCTCGAAGTCTCTGGTCCGCAGGAACTTGAAAAGTACCTCGTCAACGAAGTGCAGCAAGTCTACCGTCTGCAGGGCGTGGAAATCAACGATAAGCACATCGAAATTATCGTCCGCCAGATGCTCCGCAAGGTCAAAATTACGAACCCGGGCGATACGGACTTCCTCTGGGGCGAACAGGTCACGCGTCAAACCTTCTTGCGTGTCAACGAAGAGATGATGAACGAAGGCCGTCGTCCAGCTGAAGCTCAGCCCGCCTTGCTCGGCATCACAAAGGCCGCACTCGAAACGGACTCCTTCATCTCCGCGGCATCCTTCCAGGATACAACGCGCGTGTTGACCGAGGCCGCCACAATGGGCCGTGTCGACGAATTGCGTGGCTTCAAGGAGAACGTCATTTTGGGCCACCTCATCCCGGGTGGTACGGGCTTCCCGCTCAACCACTACGTCAAGGTCGTCCCGCAGGCAGACCCGATTTCAGACGAGGAAATGGAACATCTCCGCGACGAGCAGCGTAAGCGCCATGAGGAGCTTTATGGCTTGCCGAGCTCGGTGATCCAGAGTGAGGAGGCGGATGATGACGAGGATGATCTCGATCTCCAGCCCCAGCTCCTGATGGATACGGGCGATACTTCGGCGGATAGTCCAGACCTCTTGAACTCGGATGAGTCCATGGGTAGCACGGGTGACGACGACGATCTTCTGCGCTAACAGAGATTTGTAAGTTCACACATCAATGCGGGTGGTTCCAATTGGGACCATCCGTATTTGTTTTTTAAATCTGCCGCGCAGACCTAATCCACTTTTCATGAAAAGTGGATTAGAAGCTGGTTACAGCATTGATTTTTGACAATTTAATTTGAACAGGTTAGACAGGTTTGGGAAACAATGACAACGGGGACCTGCGGCCC
>CAVGIZ010000098.1:0-9109 GCA_963629255.1 Anaerovoracaceae bacterium | reverse complement strand
CGCGTGAAAAAAGTTGAAAATACCCCCTTGACGAGGGGAGGCGATTTATGGTATAATATGCGGCGTCTTTTTGAGACAAGAGTTATGAATAGGAACGCTTACGAGCTTCTCCTTCTTTGGGGTCTTGAACTCGCGCTTACGATGCGCGGGGCGCAAGCGGTTTCGTAAAACAAAGAAAGATTTCAAACCACTTGGTAAGGCCCCGCTCGAGATGAGTGAGGCCTTTTCAACAATCTAAGAAAGTAAAAACAAATGGACACGATACAGATATTCGATACGACGCTCCGAGATGGCGAGCAGGCACCGGGGTATTCGATGAACTTGGATGAGAAGGTGCGCATGGCCTTGCAGCTGGAGGCGCTGGGGGTTGATGTGATGGAGGCGGGGTTTGCGATTGCGTCGAAGGGGGACTTTGATTCGGTCGCGGCGATTGCCAAGGCGGTGAAGGCGAGCACGGTATGTTCGTTGGCGCGGGCCTTGGAGAAGGATATTGATGCCGCGGCAGATTCCATTCGGGCGGCTGTTCATCCGCGGATTCATACGTTCATTGCGACGAGTGATTTGCATTTGAAGTACAAATTGAAAATGACGCGGGAGGCGTGTTTGGAGCAGATTCGCAAGGCTGTCAAGTATGCGCGGAATCGGTGTGCGGAAGTTGAGTTTTCGGCGGAAGATGCGTCGCGGACGGATGTGGAGTTTTTGTGTGAGGCGATGGAGGCGGCGATTGAGGCGGGGGCGAGTGTGTTGAACGTTCCGGACACGGTGGGGTATGCGACGCCGGAGGAGTTTGGGGCGTTGATTCGTGCGGTGAAGGCGCGGGTTGGGGAGCGGGCGAGAATTTCGGTGCATTGTCATAATGATTTGGGTTTGGCGGTGGCGAACACGTTTGCGGGGCTTGAGGCGGGGGCGCGGCAGGTGGAGTGCACGATTACGGGGATTGGCGAGCGGGCGGGAAATGCCGCGCTGGAGGAAGTTGCGATGGGGCTCAGGACGCGGGCTGATTTTTACAAGGGGCTGAAGTGTAACATTCATACGGAAGAGATTGCGCGGACGGCGCAGTTGCTCTCCACGATTACGACGGTGAAGATTGCGCCGAATAAGGCGATTGTGGGGGCGAATGCGTTTGCGCATGAGAGTGGGATTCATCAGCATGGGGTGTTGTCGAAGGCGGAGACGTATGAGATTATGACGCCGGAATCGGTGGGGGCGCACAAGACGGAGTTGGTGCTGGGGAAGCATTCGGGGCAACATGCGCTGGAGACGCGGTTGAAAGATTTGGGTTATGATTTGCCGGCGGAGCGGGTGGGGGAAATTTTTGCCGCGTTCAAGGCGCTCGCGGATCGGAAGAAAACGATTACGGACCGTGATTTGATTGCGCTCGCCGAATCGCGTGTGGCGACGAAGGCGAAGGCGGAAGATGAGTGGCGGCTGGATTCGTTTGTGGTGAATAGTGGTAATCACATGAATGCGACGGCGCAGGTCACGCTGGTGAAAGGTGGGAAGAAGGTGCTGGATGCGGCGCTTGGGACGGGGCCGATTTACGCGTCGTTCCGTGCGATTGAGAAGATTATTCATCGCAAGTTTACGTTGGAGGATTATCAGATTCGCGCGGTGACGGAACATCGCGATGCATTGGGTGAAGTGTTCGTGAGGATTTCGAATGAGAAAGGTTCGTATCGTGGGCGCGGCGTTTCGACGGACGTGATTGAAGGGTCGATTTTGGCGCTCTTGGTGGCGGTCAATCGCATGATGGAAGCTGAATAAAGAAAGGAGAAAATAAAATGGCAATGACAATGACACAAAAGATTTTTGCTGCGCATGCGGGCAAGAGTGAAGTGCACGCGGGCGAGCTCGTGATGGCGAAGCTGGACTTGGTGCTGGGCAATGACATCACGACGCCGGTGGCGGTTGGGGAGTTCCCGAAGTTTGGGCGCGAGAAAGTTTTTGACAAGACGAAGATTGCGCTGGTGCCGGACCATTTTGCGCCGAACAAGGATGTGAAGGCCGCGGCACAATGTGCGTGCATGAGGGCGTTTGCGAAGGAGCAAGGGATTGTGAATTATTTTGAGGTGGGGCATGATTGCGGCGTGGAGCATGCGTTGTTGCCGGAGAAGGGATTGGTGACGGCGGGGGATTTGGTGATTGGCGCGGATTCGCACACGTGCACGTATGGGGCGCTCGGGGCGTTTTCGACGGGCGTGGGGTCGACGGATATGGCGGCGGGGATGGCCGCGGGTGAGACGTGGTTCCGCGTGCCGGAGGCGATTCGGGTGGTATTGAAGGGGGCGCCGCGCAAGTATGTGGGCGGGAAGGATTTGGTGCTAAATTTGATTGGGATGATTGGCGTGGATGGGGCGCGGTATCAGTCGCTTGAATTTACGGGCGAGGGCGTCGCGGCACTTTCGATGGATGAGCGCATGACCGTGGCGAATATGGCGATTGAGGCGGGCGCGAAGAATGGGATTTTTCCTGTGGATGCGGCGACGCGCGCGTATCTTTCTGAGCATGGCGCGAAGGAGCCGAAGATTTATGAGGCCGATGACGATGCCGAATATGTGCGAACGATTGAAATTGATTTGAGCGAATTGAAGCCGACTGTGGCGTTCCCGCATTTGCCGTCGAATGTGCGCACGATTGATGAGGTCGGGGATGTGCCGATTGACCAAGTTGTGATTGGGTCGTGCACAAATGGGCGCATCAGTGATTTGAGAATTGCCGCGGAAGTTTTGCGGCGGCATGTGGTCGCGCCGGGCGTTCGGTGCATTGTGATTCCCGCGACGCAGCGCATTTATTTGCAGGCGTTGGAGGAAGGACTGATTGCGCAATTTATTCAGGCGGGGTGCGTGGTGTCGACGCCGACGTGCGGGCCGTGCTTGGGCGGGTACATGGGCGTATTGGCGAAGGGCGAACGGTGTGTGGCGACCACGAATCGCAACTTTGTTGGCCGCATGGGGCATGTTGAATCTGAAATTTATTTGGCTTCGCCCGCCGTTGCCGCGGCAAGTGCCATCACAGGGCGCATCTCCGCACCAGACGCAATCTAAAAGAAGAAAGGAACATTTCAAAATGGAAAATACAACTCTGAAAAACTGCCGCGGCACCGCCTTCAAATATGGCGACAATGTCGATACCGATGTCATCATTCCTGCGCGCTATTTGAATACGCCCAATGCGAAAGAACTCGCCGCGCATTGTATGGAAGATATTGATGCGGACTTTGTTTCGCGTGTGAAGCCGGGCGACATCATCGTCGCGGGGCGCAACTTTGGGTGTGGCTCCTCGCGTGAACATGCGCCGATTGCAATCAAGGCGAGCGGCGTCGCGTGCGTGATTGCCGCGAGCTTTGCGCGTATCTTTTATCGGAATGCCCTCAATGTCGCGCTACCAATTCTGGAATGTCCCGAAGCGGCCGCGGCAATTTCCAAAGGCGATGTTGTCCGCGTTGATTTTGCCGCGGGCACAATCACGGATGAAACGACAGGCGCCGTCTTCACGGCCGAACCCTTCCCACCGTTCATGCGTGACCTCATTGCCGCAGGGGGCCTCGCCGCCTACCTCAAAAATCGCGCTCACAACTAATCACACGAAAGGAAAGTTTCAAATGAAAAAGACAATTACTGTTATCCCAGGCGATGGAATCGGCCCTGAAATCTGCCGCGAAGCCGTGCGGGCTTTGCGGGCCGTGGCGCAACGCTTTGGCCACACGTTTGATTTGAAGGAATACCCTTTCGGCGGTGCCGCGTATGATTTGTGTGGAGATTGCTTGCCAGATGAAACGCTCGCGGCGTGCCGTGCGGCGGATGCCATTTTGCTGGGCGCCGTGGGTGGCCCCAAGTGGGATGCGCTCCCAGCCGAGAAGCGTCCTGAGCGCCGCGCCCTTCTCACCTTGCGCCACGAGCTCTGCCTCTATGGCAACTTGCGCCCCGCCAAAGTGTGGTCGGCCCTTTGCGCGGCAAGTCCCCTTCGCACCGATATCGTTCAAGGTGGCATCGACATCCTCGTTGTGCGCGAGCTGACAGGCGGGCTTTACTTCGGTGAACACTCCCGCGCGGCCGATAATCAAAGTGCACGTGACATCCTGGATTATTCTGTACCCGAAATTGAACGCATCGCACGCCTCGCTTTTGCTGCGGCCCGCACGCGCAACCATCACGTCACAAGCGTCGACAAAGCAAACGTCCTTGCGACCTCTCGCCTTTGGCGCGAAACCGTCACGGCCCTCCGCGATCGTGAAGCCCCCGATATCACGCTTGACCACATGTACGTCGACAATGCCGCGATGCAGCTCGTGCGCAATCCCGCCCACTTCGATGTCATCCTGACCGAAAATATGTTTGGCGATATTCTTTCTGACGAGGCTTCGCAAATCACAGGCTCGATTGGCATGCTGCCTTCCGCCTCGCTGGGCGCCAATGCCCACGGCCTCTACGAGCCCATCCACGGTTCCGCGCCCGACATCGCCGGTACAAATCGCGCGAATCCCCTCGCCACCATTCTTTCCGCGGCACTTCTTCTGCGCCACTCCTTTGGCCTCACAACCGAAGCCGCCGCGATTGAACACGCCGTTGAGAAAACACTCGCCAATGGTTGGCGCACACTCGACATCGCAAGTTCCGACACCGCGGCCGACAAAATCGTCACGACCGAAAAGATGGGTGACATCATCGAACGGGAAATCATTCAAGGTGCCTAACTGCGGCACCATCTTCTAACACGCGAGCGCCCTTGGCGGAGGGGGGGGGATTCGAACCCCCGGTGGACTTGCGCCCACACAACCTTTCCAAGGTTGCACCATCGACCACTCGGACACCCCTCCAAGCGGCTACGCGTTAGATTGGTGCCAGAGGAGGGACTCGAACCCTCACGTACTTGCGTACGGCAGATTTTGAGTCTGCTGCGGCTGCCATTACGCCACTCTGGCTCTCGTAGGTGGAGCGGGCGAAGGGAATCGAACCCTCGTGGCCAGCTTGGAAGGCTGGAACTCTGCCATTGAGTTACGCCCGCTTCTCCAACCGAACAGGGACATATTATACCATATCTCAGACCGAATTGCAAGGGGGTATTTTAACTTTTTTTATTTTCCCCTCCCGCGGCAAATCCACCCCCAAAAAATCAATCACCGCCGATGAAGCGCCTTCGTCAACACCCGCGCCCGCTTGTGCGCTTGCGCCGCCAATTCCTTCTTCCCCAACCGTTCCACGCACCGCGCAAAAGCCTCCACAGGCGCAGGGTCATTCGGATAGATCCGCGCAATCGTCTCATAGCAATGTGCCGCGAGCGTATCATTCCCAACCTTCTCAAATGTCTGCGCATTCACCCGCAAATGCGTCATCCGCTCCACAAGCATCGTGTCCCGCGGATTCCTCAACGCCACACGCGCAAACGCCGCGACCGCCTCCTCTTCCTTCCCGCTATCCGCCGCGTACATCCCCTCCAACATCACGCGCCGCACCACCTGCGCCGTCCGAATCTGCCCCATCACCTCGCGCCGTATATCCTCTTCCACCCCCTCCACGCTCAGCCAATCAAACGATGGCACCTCCCGCGTCACAAAATTATCCGGCCGCACAATCGCATCCTTCGCATTCTCAAACGCTGGCAACACATCCTCCGCCGTCCCTACATACGACGCAAACACATCCGCAAGTCCATCACATTCTGCCGCGGCCAAATCATCCATCATCCCTTCCCGCGCAAACGCATCCATCATCTCCGCCAGCGAAAACTTCGCCCCCGCCGCCACGCCCGTCACCACCCAATCCGCCGCGCCCGGCATCCACACATGCTTCACCACCCCGGGATGCCCCTCCAACACCTCCTTAAACCGCGACGCCAGCATCCCCCGCGCATCCACACACGCCACATACAACGCCCCCTCCGCCACCTTCGCCGCCCCCACAAACCGCGCCAAATCTGCCGCGCTCGCCGCAAACACAATATCCCCCGCCGTCACATTCATCTCATTCGTCACCACCGGCAAACCCGCATGCCCCCAAAACTCCGCATACGCCCCCGCGCGTTCCCCACCACACAAAATAACGCGCGTCGCATCACTCTTCTCAATCTGCGCAATCACACTCGTCACAATCCGCACCGCGCGACACGCCTTCGGCACCTCCTCCGCGGCACTTTTCCCAATCACCATCGGCTCCCTCGACAACATCACAACCGCCACCAAAAGTGCCGCGGCCAACACCAAAAACACCACACAACAAATCAAACTCACCTTCACGCCACGCTTCATACCAACGCCTTTCGAATCGCCTCCACACACCGCGGCACAACTCCCGTCCTCCTCGCCACAGCCGCCGCCGCACGCGCACCCAACTCCGCCGCCGCCGCCTCATCCCCAAACAACCGCAATACCTCCCGCTCAAGTCCCTCCTCATCCCCAACTTGCAAAATCGCCTCCCCTTCCTTCAAATCACTCATCACCGGACGGAAGTTCTCCGTGTACGGCCCCACCAACGTCGGCTTCGCACACAAACACGGCTCAATCATATTCTGCGAACCATGCGCGCACAGCGACTTCCCCACAAACACCACCGTCGCCAGCCCATACAGCCCCATCAACTCGCCCGTCGTGTCCGCCAAGAAAACACTCTTCTCACTCGCCCCCGCACCACTCTCCCCACGACTCCGCCGCACACACTCAAATCCCGCCTTGCGTATGTTCGCCTCCACCGCATCCGCCTTCTCAAAGTGCCGCGGCGCAATCACCAAAATCGGCGCCTCCTTCTCCTGCTCCCGCAACTTCGCATAAATCCGCAACAAGACTTCATCCTCCCCCGGCCACGTCGAACCGCCCAGCAAAATCTTCCGCCCCCTCGGCTGAATCCATTCCCTCAATTCCGCCTCCTTCTTCTCATTCCTCATCGCCACATCAAACTTGAACGACCCCGTCACCTCAATCTTTTCACCCTTCGCACCCGCCGCCACAAGCCTCGCCGCATCCAACTCCGACTGCGCAAATATCCGCGTGAACGCACCAAACACATCCTTGAACAAAAACCGCGCCCCCGCATACCTCGGCGCACTCCGATCACTCACCCGCGCATTAATCAAAAACAGCGGCACCTTGTACTTAAGCGCCAAACGAATAAACGTCGGCCAAATCTCGCTCTCCGTCAACACAATCGCCCGCGGCCTCACCGTCTTCAGCGCACTCTTCGCAAAGTTCGGAAAATCAAGCGGATTATAGATGAGCACATCTGCCGCGCTCAATTCACGCTCCGCCATCTTCCAACCCGTCGAGGACGTCGTCGAAAAACAAAACGCAATCCCCGGCTCCACCTTCCGCCATTCACGCATCAACTGACCCGCAACCTGGACCTCACCAACCGACACCGCATGTATCCACACACGCTCCCTCGCCCCGAGCGCCGACCTCACCTCACTCGGATACAACGCAAACCGATCCCCCATCCGCGCACAATATCCGCCGCGCCGCACCATCCGCACCAAGAACCCTGGCAACATAAATGGAAACGCCACCGCAAACAAAATATCATAAATAAGCCACTTTATGCTCATGCCACATATTATACCATATTCCCGCCCAACTATCAATCCCCCATCTCCCTCCCACGTTCCTTCGCGAAAGCAACCTAAACCAAACCCGCCTAAATGCCGGTGTCGTTGCTTTCACCTCAAAGCCCGTCCAACCAACGCGGGGGAGCGGGGGGCGCCGCCCCCCGAAACCTTGGGCCTCACTGTATCCGAATCACCAGCCCAAAGCCCTCGCCCTCTTGCGGATAGTCAACCACATACGTCCGCCGACCATTCGAAACCCACATACCAAAACATCCTTCCGGCGCATTCTTCGCTTCATCCGTCCCCTCTGTCAACTTCGCAAAATACCCCTCTGTCTTCTCGCCCGTGGGACTCGCCAATGGCTCCGTAATCTTCTCAAGCGCATCTTTCCATCCCCAACGCTTCGAACAATAAAACTTGTACCGTGTCCCCGCCTTACTCGCATTCCCTGCATCAGTATACGACTGGAAATTACTATTCCATTTATACCCTTCCACAAGCCGCCCCATGATAAACGACAGCTGATACGAATCAACCTTGTAAACAGGTCCCAACGCATACACCGACCCACCAGACTGCGACAAACTCGCGTCAACAAGCGAATCACTCACAATATTCGTCAGCGCCGGCATATACAAACGAAACTCTTTCACCGAATTGCAATTCCTCGTGAACCAAGCATTCTTCACACCAAACTGCCGCACCTTCGGCCACCAAAGCGTAATCGTCTCCAACCGATCATTCGAATAACTAAGAAGCGTCTCCGTATCAATCCCATTCCCCTGACTCCCCAAATAATTATCGCCGCGCAAATACACATTTGTCACATTCCCCCAACTCTCCCGCGCAATGTTCCCCAACTGATTCGTCACCACGAGCGACCCCGTAACCAAACTCGCTCGATACCCCTTCGGCGAATCAGGCGTCCACCAGCACAACGCATACAGCCCCATCGACTGCACATTCGGCGAAACAATCTCCTTAATATCATTCGTCACACTCGTATAAAACAAAACGCGTTCCCCCCACTTCACCAAGTTCGGACACCTCAAAATGATATTCGTTAGCCCATAGCAAAACGAAAAGTTGTAATTCCCCACTTCCTTCACCAAATCACTCTTGATGTAAATCCTCTTAACATAATAGTTCGCATTATTCGTCGTCGCAAGCGTCGCATCAAGATTACACACGGTACCCATATAAGGAAGCTTCGTCGCATCCGTCGCCCAAAGCTCCGTCATCGGTATCTTCTGACACTGCTCAGGAAACGTCAAACTCTTCACCTCCGTCTTCACACCCGCCGCATCCTCAACCTTCGCATTCAAAAGATTCAACACGCCTTCACCCGCCACATACGAACTCAAACCAAGCGCGCCACTCCCCACATCAAACGTCGCACCAAACACCCAACCCCCTTGCGCCACACAATTCACTTCTGCCGCGGGACTCCCCTCTTCCCCCGCCGCATAATACCGCCATACGTTATCACTCGCATCCGGCATCCCATTCAGTGTCTCCAGTTCTTGCACTGCAAACACATCCACCGCGGCAAAAATAATTGCCGCGACCACGCACA
>CAVGIZ010000097.1:0-9135 GCA_963629255.1 Anaerovoracaceae bacterium | reverse complement strand
GACTTGAAGTTTTACGAGGAGTATTTCGCGCGGCATCCCGAATACGCGCAATAGTGCCGCGGTGAGCTGGTTACAGCATTGATCTTTGACAATTGAATTATTTTATCGCGCGTGCGGCGACTTCGTCGTCTGGACGCGGCGCTTTACTGAATCGCTACGACAAAGTCGAAGGTATCACCCTTCTCGCGCTGGATCGTAATCACCGCATCGCCGCCAATCGTGCGTTCACATTGCACCTTTTTGCCCGTCGCAAGATTCGTCACGCTCGTGATTGGCCCCTTATACGGGAAGGCAAATTTGTTGACCGCGGGATTGATGAAGTGCAAATAGAGCGTGTCGCCTTTGCGAGTCGAAACGATGTCCTTGCCCAGCCCGACGCCGCCTGCGCGCGTGCCATAAATGGATGCTCCGTTCTTTTCGAACCAAGGCGCGACCTTTTCAAGTGTGGCCACCGCTTCGGCTGGAAGCTGTCCCGAACCATCGGGCCCGATATTCATGAGGAGGTTCGAATCTTTTGCCGCGGCGCGTGCGACCATTGCAACCACGTCCTCTGGCGTGCGGAACTTCCGCTCCTTGATACGATAGCCCCAGACATCATCTTGAATGACGTCGCATTGTTCAATCGGACGATCCTGCGCAACGGTCTGCCCCTTTGAATAGCCCGAATCGTTTTCGCCTGGGAGGTCGCGTTCAAAGAGTTGGATGTCTTCCTTCTCGCGCGGCGCTTTATGATTGTTGTTCGCGACCAGCGTCTTCTTCGAATGAATCAAATCGTAGATCGCGTCAAATTCCCAATCAAGCGAGGAGCTCGGTTCGCCCGCATCATTGGTCGTGTAATGTTCCCATTCGCCATCGAACCAAATGTTACCCGGATGATACCGATCAATGAGCTCCGTGATTTGGCCCATCATAAACTTCTTATAGGAAGCGTAATCGCCCTTCTGATTCGGGTGAACAATTTTTGCCGCGCCGCCAACAGGGTAGTCCGTGCGATGCCAATCCATCAGCGAATAATAGAAGTTGAGCTGCAGTCCTTCCTCTTGGCAAGCCGTGGCCAATTCGCCAAGAATATCACGCTTGAACGGCGTGTTGGCAATGCTGTAGCCATCGTCCACTTTCGTGGACCAAAGCGAAAAGCCATCATGATGGCGCGATGTAATCGTGACATATTTCGCGCCCGCCTTCTTGAAAAGCCGAACCCATTCGCGCGCATCAAACTTCGAAGGATAAAAGCCATACATCATGCGCGAGTAAGCCTTCTCATCCAAGGCCTGCTGTTGCAAATACCATTCGCCTTGCGCGTAGTTGGCGTAAAGCCCCCAATGAATGTAAATGCCGAAACGTTGCGCGGCAAATTTTTCGCGCGCCTCGATGTTCCACTTCTCTGGGGCATAAGCCCAAACCGCCGCGCTCAAACTGAGCACGGCGAGAATGACAAACTTCTTCATGGACTTCATCTCCAATTAAGTTTGAATCGTCCGCGGCACTTATTTGCCGCAGGCCTCCTTCAGGCACGGCAGAATCGCTTCAAGCCAAATGTCGTAGCCCTTCGAATTCGGGTGCAAGCGGTCATCCATAAATGGAAGCGTGTCGCCCTTCTCATCGATAAGCTTGTTATTGAAGTCGACCCAGACAATCTTCTTGCCATCGGCATACCACTTGATGATTTCGTTGGTCTTCATATTTTTGACGCGGTGCTGATACTTCGCATCTGGACCATCTGGGAAAATCGGCAGAAGAACAATCTTCGCTTGCGGTTGCTTTGCCGCGGCAACTTTGAGAACTTCCTTGATGCCGTTCGCAACTTCTTCAGCGGACGCGCCGCTATTATTCGTGCCAATCATCAGCACAAGGCACTTCGCTTTGTAGCCGTCGAGCTCACCATTCTTGATGCGCCACAAAAGGTGTTGCGTCTGGTCGCCCGAATAGCCAATGTCGAGAACAGAATAGGTCTTCTTGAGCGTCTCATACTGCGCCTTACCATTGCTTTCCCAGAAGTGCGTAATCGAGTCGCCCATCAAGACGACATCGATATTTCCCTTCGCGTCAGAAATCTGGTTGCGCTTTTCTTTCATGCGCTCAAGCCACCAATCCCAACCGACCATATCGCCCGTAATGCGCGCATTCGGATAAAGCGACCACGGCTCATCCATGTGTACATTCTCGGCGCGGAAATAGCTCGCGTAACGATTCGCAGGCCGCGGCAGTTTTCCATCTGCGAGCGCATAATCAATGTAAGGCTTGACCGCCGCAAACCAAATCTCATAGCCAATCGCCGAAGGATGCAAACGGTCCGGAAAAACTTCGGGCGAAAGCAACCCATCAGGCGTCAAAAATTGATCATTGAAGTCACACCAAAAAATCTTTTCGCCATCAGTGAACTTACGAATTTCCTTGTTGACAATCTCGTTGCGAATGCGATAACCATCATTCTTGTCGCGCCCACGCGGGAAGATTGGTGAAAGCACAATAATGGCGTTCGGCTGCTTCTGACGAATCGTGCGCAGAACTTCGCGAATGCCCAGAATCGTATCAATCGGCGGCTCTTTCGAGAAATCAAAATGCCCCGTGTTGTTCGTGCCAATCATCAAGAAAATGCACTTCGCTTCATACCCATCGAGCTCGCCATTCTGAAGCCGCCACAAAACATGCTCCGTGCGGTCCGCGCTCGTGCCCAAGTCCAGCATCTTATAATCGCCCTGCGACATGTACCGCTTATACTGCGCATTCCCCGCGCCTTCCCAAAAGTGCGTAATCGAATCGCCAATGAAAACGACCTTCGCGCCGCCCTTCTTGACCTCCTCCATCTTCTGGTTATGCCGCACCATCTGCCAGCAATTCGTGTCGCCATTCCACGCCGTCGGCGTAATCGAACGAATCGCGGCAAATGTGCTAATGCTCATCGTCACAGCAAGTGCCGCGGTCAACAATTTTGTACTCTCTTTCATAATGATACCTTCTTTCTTATTTGATAAATCTTACTTGTTCGGAATCGTAATCAACCCCTTCGGCGTCGGAATCGTCGCGCGCATCCCCTCCGCCCCCAGAATAGGCTTGACCTCATACGTCGCCCACCCATCGCTCGTCGGCTTCACACCCATCACTTCCGAAACAAAAATGAACGCCGGCCACGCGCTCCACGCATGACACAAACTCTTCGCCCACTTCCGCCCATAAAAACCATACTGCGCATCCCCCTTCTGCCGCGCATCAAACCCTTCCCAAAACGACGTCGCCCCCGCATCCAACATCGCACCAAACACCTTCTCCAATCCATCATAAAACTCCTTGTAATGCCCCGTGCGCTTCAGCGCAATCAGCTCCCAACCATACACATACGGCGTCCCCACAGCTGGCAAATCCGTCTTCGCAAGCTCATCGCCCACCCGCTTCGCCTTCGCTTCATCCGTCACATCAAAAATCACCGCATACACATTCGCCTGCCGCGAAAAGCCCGACTTCTTATCCCCCGGCGTCACCAAATAAAGCCCTCTCTCCTCATCCCACGCCGCCTTGTTAAGCTCCCCACGCACCTTCGCCGCCAGTGCCCGATAATCCGCCGCGCGCGCATCCTTCATACGGTCCGCCAATCGCGCCGCCGCATCCAACGCCCCAACCCAAATCGCTTGCAACGCCGTCCGCGACTCAGGCCCTGCCCAATCAATAAACACCCAATTCAAATCCTTCACAACAAACCCATGCTCATCGGTGCGCGAAATCAAATTCTCAATCCGCCACTTAATCCGCCACCAACGCTCCGCCAAAAATGCCGCGTCCCCAAAATACAACTGATACAAATCATGCGACATAATCGTCCACATCGAATACGTCACGATATCATTCACATCACTCGCATACGCATCCAATACCGACAACGACTGCCGCGCCACATCCGCATCCGCAAACACATACGCATCCGCCAAAAGCGAAACCGTCAAATCACCGCCCCACGGCAAACGATCGCGCTTGAGCCCATCCAACAAAAAGTCCGTCGCACACAACCTGAGCGTATGCGCGCCCACTTCCTGCATCTTCATGTACCGCTTGTTCGGCGCCTCAAAACTGCCGCGCTCCGGCATCACTCGCCCAATCGGCACAACCTTCACATTCTTCACTGGCGTCTTGAACCGAATGTACCTCAGCGCCAACGCCACTTCCGACCGCCAATGTCCATCCGCAACCTGCACCATATACCGATTGTACTCCAACCGATCCAATCGCTCCTCGCCCATCTCATTCACGCTCTCGCCCACATACATGTCCGGCTCCACATCCGCCTCAACTTCCACATACGCCAAGAGTTCCTTCCCCGCATCATAATAATCCCCAACCTTCTTCAGCCCCTGGTAATTCCGGTCCTGCGGCAAATCAATCGTATGCGCCGGCCGCTCTCCATCTGGATACGCCGTCGCCGGACGCCACTCGCCATCAAACGTCTTCGCTTCCCATCCTTTCACCGGACTCCTCAACGCCGCGACCCCACGAAAACGCCCCTCAACCCACACATACAAATACCCATCTTTCCTCGTCTCACGAAAAATCGAATCCGTCGAATATGGAATCTTCTCTCCATCCTTGCAACGAATCCGATAATCGCATGAACGCTGAATATTCTCCAGCTTCCCCGGATGCGCCGCGCCCATCAACGCACGCCGCGTATCATCATGCATCGCCTCCAAGCGATACAATTCAAAGTTCATCTGCGGATAATACCAATCCGCCTTCGCCGCGCCCATCGCCACGAGCGCACACCCAAACACAACAACCGATAATTTATTCATTTGTCTTTTTACCTTTTCTAGTGAATGAAAATTTCGAATGCCACATATTATACCATATTCCGCCCCAAAATGCAACGGTCACAAAAACTCCCCGCGGCATTTCTGCCGCGGAAAGTCTTCACAAATAGGAACTCCCAACCCCTCAATCGTTCCACTCAATCAACGCAAACGAGAATGGCTGCATGTAAATGACGGCCGAGCCATCTGGCTGAATCGTCATCGGCACACGCGTATACGTCCGCACCGCATCCGTCAGCAAGCACGTCGCACCTTTCAACGAACGCCCCTTGACACGCACCGTCACCGTCGCCGTATCCGTCACATTGTTATCATCCGAATAGCGGCTAATCAGCAACGCGCCGCCCTTCGCGCCCTTCGACGCCACCGCGCGAATCCCGCCCGGAACTGCCGCGTCCTTCTTCTCGACAAACCCCGTGTTCGCATCCGACGCCGCAAGCGTCCCTTCCACAACGCCGCACTTCACCTGCGTCGGCGCCCTCTCCACCATATCCGACCACGCCATGAACGGATAATACCCCTTCTTCGGCCAATACGTGACGAGGTCAAACAAACTGTTCATCACCGTGTGAACCCGCGCATCATAAAACATCAACATATCAATCGGACTCGACTGCGACACCGTCATCGCCGAAGCAATCAGCGCGGCACATTTCAAATTGAACCGCCCCGACTCCACCTCCAACGAATGCACCCAATCATCGCCCCAGCCCTTCACATAGTTCCATTCATTCTGAATCGATTCGGTCTTCTCAAATCCATGCTCATCCAAAAGCTTCCGATACGCAATCGCCCGATCACGCAACGTCTCCGGCGTGCGAATATAAATGTGCCACGAGAAGAAATCAAGCGGCGCCTTCGTCTTCTCGCAGTGCTCCACAAACTTCACCGCCCAATCATAATTGAACGCGAGCGCCGGACCACCAATCTTCAAATTCGGAAACTTGCCCTTCAAATATTTTGCCGCGGTCTCATAGAACTTGTAAAACTCCTCCGGCGACGCACCCCAACAACGCGGATTCGTCATCCAACCTTCTCCACCAGCATCCAAATCCGCCTCATTCCAAATCTCCCAATACACAATGTTGAACTGATTCGACCAAGCAATGTTCTTCGTCGTCGGTGCCTTATCAAGTCCCCATCCCCAACCTTCATTGTAGTGACGAATCACATGCTCGCAAATCCGCGCCCACTTCGCATAATCCTTCGGCGGCAACGCACCATACTTCTTCGGCCCATGCTCAATCGTCTGCCCCAACCGAAAATACACCTGCGTCCCCGTGCGACGAATCGCATCCAAGTACCAATCCGTAAACACGAAATCGTAATTCTTCGGATCATTCTCATCCGCATCGAAGTTCGGGAAAATCGCATTGATGTCGCAACAATGCGCACCGCCCGGCACACAATTAATCGAATCATGCGTCCGCGCAAACGGAAAACGTGCCGCCGCATAATCTGCCACATTCCCACGCTTCTGATCCCCGCCCGGACTCTGCACCGACGGACCATTATTCACCGCATTCATCGGCTTCATCGGCCCAATCACTTGCGCCTCATCCACCGTCACCGTAGCTTTTGCCGCGGGTTCTGCCGCAATCGCGGCCAATCCCGCCATCGCGCATCCAATCAACATCAACCTTTTCATTGTCTTACGTTTCCTTACTTTCTTAGTTTATCAAATAAATTACCTTCTGCCACTTAGCAAACAACGCCTCTTATTATACCATATTCCCGCCCAATTTGCAAGCACTCACACCAAAAAAACTCCCGCGCCTCACCTTCAACCTCCAAACCTTCCAAACCTTTGTACCTACCTCACTGTATCCGAATCACCATCCCCGACGTCCTCAGCGAAAACACCCACTGATTCTTCGGCAACCCATACGCATACGGCAATTCATTCGTCATCACCGCCGCCTCCGTCGTCAAACCATACGGATGCTTCTCCCCAAACTCCTCACCCTTCGGAAACTTCGCCCAATACTGATTCGTCACCTCGCCCAATTCCTGCCACGGAATAATCTTCCGATTCTCCCCCTTCGTACTCGCCAAAAACTCATGCCACTTCGCACACCCATCCGCACCCACATAAAACCTCATCACATAATCCGCCGGCCGCATCGTATACCACTTCGTCGGCTTCTCCACCCCATCATCCGCCGCCAAAAACATCCCGCTCGTCCCATCAAACATATCCCCAGCATAATGCACACTCACCACATGCCCCCCATTCTCAACACCACCAAAATGCCTCAACGCCCCCGGAAACGACTTCTCAACATTCTCCCCAAACCAAATCTCCATCGCCGTCCCCGCATAATTCAATCCAAACGCATTCTGCCATTGCGTCATAAAGCAATTGGGAATCTTCCGAATCCCAGGCCCAAACTCCACCTTCGGACCCATCTTAGACGTGTGGTCAAACCCATACGTCCCCAACACCGTCTCAATGACCTTTCCCTGCTCATTCGTCGCAAAACCAATCCTCAAATTCCCCGTCAACTCACTGTACTTACTAAAAGTCGACTTCGCCAAATTCGTCACCGCATCCGGCACAACCGGCCAAATCTGCGGCCGATTGCTCATCCCATCCGAACTCAACCCACCAATCCACCTCAACGTCTCCGGCAAACGAATCGACGTAATCGAAAGCCCGTCGCCCATCCCCGTCATCTTCGTAATCCGCCCACCATTCAACACGGGCTTATTCAAATCAATCTCAACCGGCAACGTCACGCCCCGCTTGAACGCCGTCACGCAAATCTCATCCGCCGCACCCGTCGCACTCATCACCCAATTCCCATCCGTCAACTCGCCCTCCTCCTTATCATACACAAGATAATTCGCCTCAATCATCGGCACCAAATACACAAGTCCATTCACCGTCACCGTAATTTCTGCCGCGCTCGCATCCGCCGTCCCAACATCCCCTCTCCATCCCTTGAATACCACCCCATCATTCGCCGGCGTAAACTTCACCGTCACATCCGTTGCCTCCTTGTACGTCCCATCTGCCGCGGGCGCCGGACTATACTCGAGCGTCCCAAACTCACTGCGCATTTCACCACCCAACTGAATCGTATTCCCCTCATACTCCTTCCCATTCGTCATAATGTAAAACCGCTTCATCCCATTCGGCTGCGCCACAGAAATCCCAACCGGTACCTTCCCATCCGTAAACTTCTTCGCATACGTATTCTTATCACTATCCGAACACTCCGCCCACGGCGTCATCTTCGTCTCATCCTTCATAAACGCCGCCCACTTCAAATTGTCCCCAGGCACCGTCATCCTCAACTGCAAATTGTTGCAATAATAAAACGGATTGCTCGCCGGCGAAAACGTAAACCACCCATTGAACTCAAGCTCCCTCAAATAAGGCCCAAACGGATAAAACTTCTTCGTCCAATATCCAATCTCAGAATCCCGAAACGTAAATTCCTCCGTCCGCTTGAAAACAATATTCGTCAAACTCGTATACGCCCAGCCACCCTGATAATGCATACACATGTTGTCCGTGAAATTCGTCACATTCACACCAAACTCAATGTACTCAATCGCCTGGAACGTGTCGCTCCCATTACAATACATCGTCGGCACATTATGAACCCCCGGACCATAAATCAGCCTCTTCACCTTGTTGCAACCCGTCAGCGACCAATTCCGCAAACTCGTATCATACGCAATATTCACCCACCGCGGCTTTCCATCCGCCCCAGTCCCTTCGCCAATAATCACATCATTCGTCATCGCCCCACAATTCTGAAACACATACATCCCCAAATTCGTCACACTCCCCGGAATGCACGGCTCCACCAACTCCAACGCCGTGCAACCCGAAAACGCATAATTCTCCAACGACTCCAACCCATCCGGCAACTTCACAGACTTCAAAACCGTGCACCCACCAAACGCCGACCCCGAAATCACCTTCGCACTCTCCGGCAAATAAATCTTCACAAGCGTCGACTTGATCGCCGTGAAATCCCCAATCGTCTTAATCACCGGAATTCCACTCGGCATCGCATCACTTCTCAAATCCAATTCCGCCTGCGTCCCAGCCGTCTTCACGGATACCACCCCCTCATCCGTCAAATTCAATTCCACCGCCGTCTCACCATCCGCGGCAATTCCCGTCAAAACATGGTCTGCATACGACCACTTCGCCTCAGCCATTGCCCCATTCGCGGCAAAAATAACCCCCGCGACCACCGCCGCGCGCTTCAACCAAATCTGACTCATCTCTTGTGTCTCCTTATTTTACTAGGCCCGGACCACGCCAGCACTCTACCAGCGAAACCTAATCCACCTAAGATGCCACCTATTATAGCAT
>CAVGIZ010000096.1:0-9306 GCA_963629255.1 Anaerovoracaceae bacterium | reverse complement strand
CGTCTAGCTGTTCTATTTTTTCCTCTAGTTGAACCTAACTTTCACCAACATTCACACAAAAAGCGTGAAAGTTGTGAAAGTTAGCATCCGTTATTCCCGTTTGATTCCACTCAATCCATCTCAAATCTGCCGCGAAATTCCTCCACATTTTATAAAATGTGGAGAAGCATTTGCCTTATTTTATTGGGGATGGTGATGTTTCGTCCCACTTTTCATGAAAAATGGGACGAGATTTTGTGCACAAAATCTGCCGCGCCTATCAATAGCGACGTACTTTTGCCAGGCTCGAAGTTACCCCATCCGCCGCGGCCGTAACACCCGCTTACGCCTTCGCGGCAAGACCTTCCAAAATCTGCAGCGAATCAACGGGAATGCGTCCAAGCCCATCTGGACCAAAATTGAGCAAATAATTCCAATCGAGTTCGCGGCACTTTTTCTTCAAATCCAAGACTTGTTGCACCGTCTTGAAGCTGCGGTCCATCGGCGAATAACCCCAGGATTCATTCATGGAGCAACACATTTCCGCAAGACCTGTCGCCTTCTTCGTGGGCGCGGCATTATCGCCCGAGGCATCATAATCGCCAAAGCCATTGCCAATGCGCGAATTGATAAGACACCCTGGCTGCAACTTCTTGACGAACTCGCGCAACTCCTTGCTTTGCGCGGCATTAATCGTCGTCGGCACATCAAACCAAACAAGGCACAAGTCCCCATACTGCGTCAAAATCTCTTCGACCTGCGGTTTCACCTTGCGCTCAAAATAGCGTGCGTAATCTTTTTTGTCGCGGTCGGGCCAATCCCAATGATTCGAACAATCGCGCAAATGGCCCATGTACGTATGGTCCTTATCAATCGTTTTGTAGCCGCCGCCATCGGGGTCCGCCCAATCATAATCCTGCGAATAATAAAGGCCCAGCTTCACGCCATGCTTGCGGCACGCCTCAGCAAGCTCGCCCACGATGTCCCTCTTGAACGGCGTCGCATCCACCACATTATACGCCGACGCCCGTGAATGATACATCGCAAAGCCATCATGATGCTTCGATGTAAAAACGAAATACTTCATCCCCGCATCGCGCACGCGCATAATCCATTCATCCGCATCAAAGAAAATCGGATTGAACGCCTCGGCAAGCCGCGCATACTCCTTGTGCGGAATGTACATGTGCGACTGAATCCATTCCGAATACGGCATCCACGGCCGCTGATTATTCCATTCGCACGCCAAAAGCGAATACAACCCAAAGTGCGCCATCCCGCCAAATTGCGCCTCCTTGAACCACTTGCACGCCTTCTCATGAATCGCCTTCTGTTCTTGTTCTGTCATAATCGTACCTTTCATTTCTGAATCTTTTCGTAGTCTAAAATTGCTTCATCGCACACGAATGCGGGCGCATCGTAGCACGGCACCGTGTAAATGGTCGCATCCTTTTCTTCCTTCACACGCGCCTCATCAATCGCACATACCTGACCCGTCAACACATCCACCCACACCGGCGCAGCAAATCTTTTCCCCGCCACTCGCACGTGAACTTCCTTCGTTTCATTCTTGTCCGACGGCACACCCGACGCATCCCAATACACGCTCACCATCGTCCCCGTCTTCTTATCCTTGAACCCATAAACTGCCGCGCGCTCCAAGCCTTCCAAAACTGCCGCGCCCCGCGCAACCTCCAAATCATCATTGAACACGCTCACCGCATTCTGCACCGCGTAGTATGCCATCTTCACTTTCAACACGCGATAATCCTCCGCCTGCCCAGCCGTCTTCAAAAGCCCATACCTCACCAACCCATCATGAAACCCACTATTCACATACTCCAAATCGCACGCATGAAAAACGCCCGTATCATCCCCACGCCCAATATCCGCCAAATACCGTCGCACATCCCACTTCGCCTGCGTCAACTCCGTCCACTCATACTTACACAATGCCCCCGATGGACACCACTCGCTCTGCGTCCCACTTTCATTCTGCCACAACCTCAAATTCGGCGTCCACTTCTTCACAATCTGCCGCGCCACTTCCACTTGATCCTCATACCCATCATCTGGATTCATTGAATAATGGTGGTACGCAATCCACGTAAACATCCCCGCCTTGCCCGTCTCCTTCAACGCCTTGCAAAACGCCTCCACATACTCCGGATTCGCCCAGGTCAGTGCACACGCCGCCAGCCGCGCCTCTGGTATCCGCGCCTTGATAATCTCCGCCGTCCTCAGCGTAAATGGAATCACCACCTTGATGTCGTTCGCGCCAAACAAATCCGGCTCATTCCAAATACACCAATCCCTCACATACCCCTTGTAGCGCACCGCGAGTGCATCCACCCACGCGCCCCACGCTTTCAACGCCTCTTCACTCGATGGCATCCCGCCCGCGAGCCCGCGACCGCCCCCGCCCACATAAATCGGATTGCCATAACTCGTCTCGAGCCACACTTCCATCCCACGCTTCGCCGCGTCAAAAATAATCGCATCCAGCCACCTGAAATCATATTTGCCGCGCTCCTTCTCACACCTCGCCCAACCCGCTTGCACACGCATCCGACGTATCCCCAACGCCGGCAAATATTCCTTCACCGCTTGATACGACACATGCTCACGGTCCGTCCCCGCACAATCAATCGACCAATGCGACGTTGAAATCTCCCCCACGCTCTTCGGCCTCAATACGCCCTTCACTTGCATTCCTGTCTTGAGCGTCGTCTGCACCCGCGTCGGAGAATTATCAATGACGGGCGAGGCAAAAACTGCCGCGCCCCACACGAAACACATCGCAAAAACACCTAGTCTCATACACCCCATATTATACCATATTTCCGCCCATCCTTCAACCCCCCGCGGCACTTTTCCTCCGCGCGAAAGCAAAACCGCGGCAAAACTGTCGCGGCCTGCTCCGTTCTTCATCAGATTGAAGACGCTCGATTAGAGAACCTTGATCTTGATGTTGCGATAGGAAACGGTCGAATCGGTGTGATCCTGGAGGAGAATGCGACCCGTCTTGGTGAGGCCCCACTCGCCATTCTTGTTGAAGTACGCGCCCTTGTCGTTGTACTTCGAGGTAGCAAAGCCCGCCATATATTCCTTGCCGCCGCGCTCGTATTCGAGAACCTTGACGCCGTTGAGCCAGTGCTCGACATGCGTCCCCTTCGAGACAATCATCGCCGTGTTCCATTCGCCAACTGGGTGCAAGTACTGGTCCGCATTGTTCGCCGGCAAAAGGTCATAAAGTGCCGCGACACGGCGGTTGCCATTGATGCCCTTGGTCCAGTCTGCATGGCCCTTATCGAGGATCTGGTATTCAATGGTCGTTCCATTGTTGAGATTTTCATCGTGGAAGAGCTTGATACCAGAGTTGCCCGCCGGGGTCAGACGGAAGTCGACCTTCAAGATGAAATCCGTGAACTTGCGCGTCGTAACAATATCGCCGCCGGCCTGTTCCCAAACTTCCTTTGTGGGCGCACGCGTCCAGGGCTTGGCTTCCGTGCCCTTCACCGGATAGACCGTCAGGACGCCGTTATCGATGACCCAGCTCGCCTTCGGGAAAGTCTTGCAACCATCCTTGACGCCGACCCAGCCGTCCGACGTTTTACCGTCCCAGAGGAGTTCCCAGCCATCCGCCTTTTCGGCGTCGGTCAAGGTATTGGGCGCAACCGTGGTGCAGCCCGTGAGTGCCGCGAGCGCGGCAATTCCTGCGAGTGTAGAGAATTTCATTTTGATGTATTCCTTTTTTGAAATGAATTAGATCTTGTAGTACTGGAGCCAATCCTTGCGCACAGCGGGGCCATCAAGGAGGGCGTTCGCGGCCGTAGCATCCGTGCCCGTGAAGCGCTTCGTCTGGCGATCGAACGTGAGGTTCTTGGCCTGCAACTTCTGCGCAATGCAACCGAGCGTCATCACTTGCGAGAGAACGCCAGCCACCGCAAATGGCGACGTCGCATCACATTCGCCGCGGACGGCCTTGAGGAAGTTTTCGGCGTGCTTCTGCGTCTCCGCGCCTTCGCCCACCGACTCGGCGTAGGATGGAATCTTACGGCTGCCGTTGCAGACGACGAGCTCCGAACCGTGCGACGTACCCTGATAGACCGTACCATCGGACAGATAAATTTCGCGGCCCGGATTGAGGTCCGTCTTCTTTGCATCGACGACGCCACCGATAAAGGGCGTATCGCTCTTGATGTCAAAGCGGAAGCCTTTCGGCAGTTCCGGCAAATTGCCGACGCCTTCCCACCACTGCAATTCGCACGCGGGGAGTTTCGCCGAACGCGCCGGGAACTTGAAGGAAATCGCCGACGACATCGGGAACACGACCGGCGTCCAGCCCGACACATTGATGAGACCAATCGATTCAGGCAGACCGAGCTGGAGAAATTCGTGGGCCGTATCAAACGTGTGTGCGCCCCAATCGCCGAGCGCGCCGTTGCCATATTCATAGAAGCAACGCCAATCGCCGTGAATGTAGTTGATGTTGTACGGGCGGTCCGGACGCTGCGCAAGCCACGCATCCCAGTTGAGGTAGTCAGGCGCCGCTTCGCCCTTCGGGAACATTTCCTTGACAGAACCATTCCACTTGTGCCAACGCCGCGCATTGTTCATGTGGGCGACAACCTTCGTGG
Organism: Anaerovoracaceae bacterium; assembly: GCA_963629255.1. Lineage (GTDB taxonomy): Bacteria > Verrucomicrobiota > Kiritimatiellia > RFP12 > UBA1067 > UBA1067. Next base: position 4,687 of record CAVGIZ010000096.1, on the reverse strand, counting down.
TACCATCGAAGAGGCCCTTCGCGGCCATTTCCTTGGCCTGATAGTAGTTCGCAAGCGAGTGGCCCTGGTTGCCCATCTGCGTGACGAGCTTCGGATTTGCCGCGGCCATATCCATCATGACTTGGATGTCGCGGAAGCTGTTGCCCATCGGCTTTTCCGTGTAGACGCTCTTGCCGAGTTGCATCGCGGCCATGCAGGCGACGAAGTGCGAGTGGTCCGGCGTCGCGACAAGGACGGCATCAATCTGATTGCCCATCTGGTCGAACATCTTGCGGAAGTCATCAAAACACGGCACGTTCGGGAAGTTCTTGCGAATGCCCGCCGTCCAATCGCCCTTGATCTCCGTATCTGCAAACGCGACGAAGTTGACGAGGCCCGTATTATTGAAGGAATAGATGTCATCCCCGCCACGCGCACCAATACCAATGACGGCGACGTTCACCTTCTCATTCGCGCGAAAACCAAAGTTCGCACAGCCCGAAATAAACGGCGCGGCGAATGCGCTCGACGACAATATAAACTCACGACGATTCAACATGTTTGTAGTTCCTTTTTATTTGTAGTTAGTTTTTGATGAGAAATGTTTTAGATTTTGTAGTAGCTCTCCCAGCCCTTGCGTGGCGCGGGGCCATCGAGGAAGGCGTTCGCCAACTTGAGCGCATCCTTGCGCGGCGCATCTGCCGCGGTGAAGCGCTTCGTCTTCGCATCGAACTTGAGCTCCTTCGCTTGCAGACGCTGGGCAATGCACCCAATCGTCATCATCTGCGAAAGAACGCCCGCCGACGCAAACGGCGAGTGCGCGACCTCATTGCCGCGAATCGCTTCCAAGAAGTTTTTCGCATGTGGCATCGCGCCCGAACCAGTCGAATGTTCCGCGGCAAAACTCGGAAGCTCGCGCCCATCACACGCCACCAATTCCGACCCATGCGACATACCTTGATAGACCGTGCCATCGGCAAGATAAATTTCGCGACCTGGCTTCAAGTCCTTCGTCTTCGGCGCATCCACATCGCCAATCGGCGGCGTATCGCTCTTCAAATCCCAACGGAAGCCCTTCGGCAATTCAGGGAAGTTCTCACGCCCTTCCCACCATTGCAATTCACACGCCGGCAAATCTTTGCCGCGCGCAGGGAACTTGAACTTGACCGTACTCGACATCGGGAACACGACAGGCGACCAACCCGTCTGATTCACCGCGCTCACCGATTCCGGAAGCCCCAGCCCAATCACATCATAAATCGTGTCGAAGATGTGCGCACCCCAATCACCCAAGACGCCATTTCCGTATTCATAAAAGCAACGCCAATCGCCATGAATGTAGTTCGGGTTGAACGCCCGATACGGCCGCTGCGAAAGCCACGTGTCCCACGCCAAATCCGCTGGCACCGCATCCTTCGCCGGGAACATTTCCGTCACCTTCCCGTTCCACTTATACCAGCGGCGGTCATAATTCATGTGCGCGACAATCTTCGTCGTACCCTTGAACATCCCCACCTCGGCCATCGCCTTCGCCTGATAGTAGTTCGCGAGCGAATGCCCTTGGTTGCCCATCTGCGTGACAAGCCCCGGATGTGCCGCGGCCATATCCATCATCAGCTGAATCTCACGGAACGTATTGCCCATCGGCTTTTCCGTATAGACATGCTTGCCCAAGCCCAATGCCGTCATGCACGTCACAAAGTGCGAATGGTCCGGCGTCGCAACGAGCACCGCATCAATCTCCTTCGCGTGCTTCTCGAACATCTTACGGAAGTCCTGATACCGCGGCACATTTGGATAATTCTTCCGCGTCCGCGCCGTGCACTCCGCCTCACATTCCGTATCGGCAAACGCAATCAAATTGACAAGCCCCGTCCCAACAAAATCATCAATGTCATCAGCCCCGCGGCACCCAATGCCAATCACGGCCACATTCACCTTCTCGTTCGCGCGAAACCCAAACCCCGCACAGCCCGAAATGAACGGCGCCACAAACGCACCCGTCCCCATCAAAAACTCTCTACGATTCAACATCGCACTTCTCCTTACTTCTCCGCCTTCTTCAGCGTATCCACAACGCCGCGGTAATACCCCATCGATTCGGCAAGCGGCACCAAATTCTCATTGAAGTCCTTCTCGTATTCAATGTGGCAAATCCCCGCGTACCCAATATCCTCCAGCGCCTTCAAAATCCCAGGAATATCCAACTCACCGCGCGGACCCGGCATCGCAAAATTCTGCACCGGATCAATCTTGATATTCTTCAAATGCACATCATAAATCCGCGGCGCATACTTCCGAATCGCCTTCACTGGATCATTCCCCGCGCGCCGCTGATGCCCCACGTCAAAACAAAATCCAATCCGCTCATCACGATCCTTAATCCGCGCCCACACCGCTTCCGCCGTCGGATACAAATACGGAATGTCCGGCCCATGATTGTGAATCCCCGCGCAAATCCCAAACTCCTTCACAAGCTTCTCCAAGACGTCAATCATCTTGTCGCTCTCGACTTTCTCTTCCTTCCCATTAATCACCTTCAATTCATACGGCACGACCGACACATACTTCAAACCATAATTCTTCGCAAACGTGAAAAACTGCCGCGCTTCCTCTTCCGTTGAATAATAAAGCGGCCCCGCCGTCCTCACTTCCACCCCGTACTTCGCCAGCTTCGCCTTGTACGCGGCAATCTCTTCCGCACTCGCCGTCCGCGGAATCGTCCCCTCAATCAAACTCAAATAATGGCAATCAATCTTCTGCAAAATATCGAGCGCCTTATCAAACGGCGTCTGCCACATCGTATAGCGCGCCACGCCCAATTTATACTTCACCACCGCTCCACACGGCATCAAAGAAAGTGCCGCGAGTGCCACCATCGAAACAATTTTCGCATTCATCTTTTCTTGTCCTTTTCTTTTCTGTTTTATTTTTACCTTTCAATCGCCAGACGCGCCTCGGCCAGGTCCTTGAACACCCCCGCCGTCACCATCTGCACAATCAAATTACCAATCGCGGTTCCTTCCATCGGGCCCGCAATAATCTCAAGCCCCGTCTCCTCCGCCGTCAACAAATTCAAATACCCATCACGACTTCCGCCGCCCACCACATTCAGCGTCGTATACGTCTTACCCGTAATCGCCGCAAGCGTATCCGCCTCACGCGCATAGCACTTCGCCAACGACCGATACACGCATTGAATCAACTCGCCCACCGTCGCCGGCGCGGCAAATCCCGCCTCCTCACACGCCTCACAAACCGCCGCAATCATCGACTCCGGCGCAAAGAACCGCTTCTCCGCCGCGTCCACAAACCCCGCATAATCATGCGCCGTCCGCGCCGCCATCTCCAAATCCGCAAACGAATACTTCTTCCCACTTTCCCAATCTCGAATCCCCTTCAACGCCTTCGCCGTCGCCACGCCATCCTTCCCTTCCACATACTTCACGCCATTCAACTCGCGCCGAATCGACTGAATCATCCACAAGCCCATGATGTTCTTCAAAAACCTAAACCGCTTCCACGCGCCGCCCTCGTTCGAAAAATTCGCCTCCCTCGCCTCCTCCGAAACAATCGCCGCGCTATTCTCCACACCAATAATCGACCACGTCCCGCTCGACAAATAAATCGCCCGCTCATCCTTCGCTGGCACCGCCAAATACGCGCTCCCCGTATCGTGACACGCCGGCAACACCACCTTCGCATCAAACCCAACCGCCGCGCTCACCGCCGACGTAAAACCGCCCAGCACCGCGCCCGGCATCGTCAGCGGATGGAAAATCTTCTCCGGCAAACCAAGCTTGCGAATAATCTCCTTGTCCCAATCAAACGTCTGCGCATTCACAAGCGAACTCGTCGACGCATCCGTATACTCATTCGCCATCTTCCCCGTCAACACAAAATTCAAATAGTCCGGAATCATCAACAAGCGCGCCGCCTTCTCCAACTGCTCCGGATGCTCCTTCTTCAACGCCGCCAATTGATAAATCGTGTTGTATTGAACCTTCTGAATCCCGCACCGACCATACAAATCCGCAAACGGAATAATCTTGTCAACCTCTTCCATCATCCCATCCGTCCGCGCATCACGATACGCCACCGCATCCCCAACCGGCAAACCATTCTCATCCACCAAAACAAAATCGACTCCCCACGTGTCAATCCCCACATAGTCTGGAACCTTCCCAGCGTCCTTCGCCGCCTTCAAGCCCGCCAGCACATTCCGCGCCAGCACCTGTATATCCCAACAATCGTGACCATTCTTCACGACCTGCGAATTGTCAAAGCGATACACTTCCTCGAGCTTGATCTTCCCATCTTGAACCGTTCCCAAGATGTGCCGACCCGAACTCGCGCCAATATCAATTGCCATAAACGTAGCCATAATCTCTATTCTAACCTTTCTACTTAGCTCTAATGATTCAAAAGATGCCGCCTATTATACCATATTTCAGAGCAAAATGGTAGCACAATTTTCATATTCTTTATATTCCATACGATCAAACCCAAACCCACCCACACCCACTTTTCATGAAATGTGGGTGTGCTCAAATTCAATTATCAAAGATCAAAAGTAACCCGCGGCAGTTTCGCAATCAATGCGGCTCAATTTTGCCGCGGGGAGGGTTTGTCGCCGAACCCTCAAACGAATCTATTAGAATACCGACTTGCCCACAACCGGGCCAAAGGCCGTGCATCCAGCCCCTGC
>CAVGIZ010000095.1:0-9463 GCA_963629255.1 Anaerovoracaceae bacterium | reverse complement strand
AGGCTTTTGGGGCGAAAGCAACGATTGGGGCATTTAGGCGGGTTTGGTTTAGGTTTCTTTCGCGGAGCGGTCGCGGCAAATACGGGAGGGTGCGGTTTATGGTGGTAATATGGTCGGAAATATGGTATAATATAGGGCGTCGTTAGAAGAAGAAAGTGTGGCACCGATGAGCGAAGGACAATTTGCAAGAGAGAGCGTGAGGACGGTTGAAGAAGGAGGCGCAAGGCTGGGAGATAGTTTTGCGTGTCCTTACTGTCGTGCTGTATCGGATTTAGGGGAGATGATGAGTGTGGCGGTGTCGAATAGTTTAGTTGGGGATGAGGTATTAGGGGGGAATGAGGCGCGGCGATTTTTGGCGCGGCGGTTTACGAAGAATGGGTTGGCGATAGATGAGGCGGGTGGGGTGTGCACGGCGTGGGCGTGTCCGCATTGTCATATGGCGATACCGCGGAAGTTATTGACGAGTGAGCAGATTGTATTTTCAGTTGTGGGTGCGGCGGGAGCTGGGAAGTCAGTTTTTCTGGCGAGTGCGATGTGGGCGTGTCGGCAGAAGTTGAGTCGGGACTTGAAGATGAGTTTTACGGATTTGGAGCCTGCGGTGAATCGGTGGTTGAATGGGTATGAGGAGAAACTTTTCTTTCAGGCGGATCCGGAGGCGTTGCAGCAGATTGAGAAGACGGACTTGGCATCGTCGAATGTTTGTCGGTCCGTGAGGTTGAATGGGGAGAGTGTATTGTTGGCGTTGCCGAGTTTTTTTGCGGTGCGAGGTGCAGATGGGAGGTTTGCGAGTTTAGTGATTTATGACAGTGCTGGGGAACATTTTCGAGCGGGAGGGGATGCGAATGGGAGCGTGGTGACGTTGAACATGTTGGCGGCGGACATGCTTTATTTTATGTTTGATCCGTCTGCGGATGTGCGGTTTCGAGGGATGTTAGAGCGAGGGGGTGGGACGGCGCAAAATTATGCGGAGAGGCAGGATGTTTTGTTGGCGGAGATGTCGGCGCGGTTTGCGCGGCATTTAGGTGTGAGGGGCGGCGGGAAGGTGAAGGCGCCCTTTATTTTTGGGGTGTCGAAGGCGGATTTATTGAGGAAGTATTTGCCGATGGAGGAGGAGGTTTATCGTGTGGGTGCGGATGGGAAGATGGTGCTTGATTGGGGTGCGGTGAAGGAGGTGTCGCGGAAGACGGAGGAGTTTTTATTTGGGGTGGTGCCTGAGATGGTTGTGGCGGCGAAGGAGATGGCGGAGGAGGTTTGGTTTTTGCCGGTGAGTGCGTTGGGGCATAATCCGCAGAAGGAGGGAGTGCGGCCGTGTGACATTCGGCCGGTGTGGGCGGAGTTGCCGGTTGTGATGACGCTGGCGTATAAAGGGCTTATTCCGACGATTGGATAAGAGGAGGTGTGGTATGTACGAATTAGTGAATACATCTGCGGTGAATGGGTTGTTGGCTGGGACGCGTGGATTTGCGACGGTGGCGATGACGCGTGGGATGGAGGATGCAGTGCGTGCGCGGCTGGAGAGTTTTTGTGGGTATCAGCATGTGGTGAATGCGCATGATGAAAGTTTTTATCGGGAGAATCCGGTGAATTGGTTTCATGTGGTGATGCCGCAGGTGGGGCATATTTTGGGGCGTGTGGCGCCGTGTGAATTTGATTATACGGGGCGGACGAATCGGTTGGCGCGGTTGATGGTTTTGGGAGAGGAGGAGATGGCGCGCGGGAAAAGTGCCGCGGACATTTTGTGTGCGAAGGGGGCGTGGTGGAAGGAGACGTGGGCGGGTGAGCCGCGTTATTTGGAAGAGGACAAGGGCAAGGTTTTGGAATTGCAACAGGTGGGCGCGGCAAAAAGTTTGGAGGCGTGGCGAGAGGTTTTTGGTGTACGGGGCGAGGAGTTGGCGCAGAAGGTGGCGTGGCAGATTGAGAAGAATTTGATGGGGGATGGGAGGTCCATTTATTTTAGGACGTCGGCGGGATGGGATGTGAGCGGGGAGAAGTTGGTGAGGCTTTTTGCGGAGGTGATTGGGTTGGTGGCGGAGGGGATGCGCGGGGCGGTGACGTTTGCGACGTATCCGGCGGCGATGCCGAGTGAGGTGGAATGTTTGTTGCGCGGCAGTTTTGCGGTGGAGGATGAATTGGGTGCGGCGGAAGATGTGCAGGCGTGGGTGGATTGTGTGGAGGGGCGCGTGGTGCATGAGGAATTGTTGCCGGCGGCGCATGCGGATTGGACGGCGATGTTGGATGAGGCGCGAAGAGAGAATGATGATTTGAAGGGGATTGTCAAGAATTTGCAAGCGGCGAATGCGGTGTTGGATAAGGAATGTGCGCGTGTGAAGGAAGCGTATCAAAAGTTGGAAGTGGAGCATGCGGAGCTGAGGAAGGAACATGAAAAGTTGAAGTGCACGCTTTTGATGTGCACGGGGAAATTGCGTGCGGAGGGAGAACAAGCGAGCGAAGAAAAAGTGCCGCGGACGATGTTGGGGAATTTGCAAATTCAAACGGCGAATGCTCCGAAGCGCGAGAAGAAGGCGCCTGTGGACACGGGGCTCAAGTTGATTATGGCGGCAGGATTTTTGATTATCGCGTTGATTATGTTGGGCGTGACGATGGTGAAATATAGCGAGGCGTTGTCGCTTTCAATTTATGGTGCGCCGCAAGCGGAGGGCGAGAAGTGATGAATGAGAAGAAGGATGTGGACGCGTGTTTGCGCGTTTATCGTAAGGCGATTTTGACGAACAATACGCGCGCGATTGTTGAGAGCGTAGGGCGGTTGGTGGAGATTGATTCTGCGCAAGATTGGGTGGAGGTATTGGCGCAGGCGGAAGAGGATTTGCAAGGGGAGATGGGGAGAGAATATCGGGCGGCGAAGGAGGCGGGGGATGAAGGGAGGGCGCGGCAGATTGAGGATGAGTTTGCGGGGATTGAGTGGTCGCGGCCTGTTGTGTGTGCGGCGGCGAAAGAGTTGATGGAGGTGATTGAGGCGCGTAAGAGGGAGGCGGCCGCGGCGGCTGCGGCTGAGGAGGCGCGGCTGAAGGAAGTTGCGGCGGCGGCGCGTGAGGAACGTGCGCGGCAGTTGGAGGAAGAGGCGCGGGTGCGTGCGGAGGCGGAGGAAGAAGCGCGGCGGGTGCGGGAAGCGGAAGAGGCACGGCAGGCGCGTTGGAAGAGTGTAAAGAATTTCTTTTCTGCGATTTTTGTGATTGGGTGCATTCTTGTTTTTGCCGCGGCCGTTTTTTACTTTGTGCAGAAGCAAGGGTTGTTGAAGCCGAAGGTGAAGGCGCCTGAGCGGGTGCGGGTGCCGGTGAAGGAACAGGTTGTGGCGCCTGTGAAAGTTGAAGTGAAGAGCGTTATCACAAATGTGCCGCCGTCGCCCAATGCGTTGTTGAAACAATTGAAGGTGTCGCGTAATTTGGATGAGGTGCTTCGTGTGCGGGAGGAATTGCGCGGCAAATTTTCTGAGCTTGAATTTGTGAAGGAGATTCGCGCGTTGCCATTTTCGCGTGAGGAGGCGTTGCAAGTTTTGGAGGGAGGGTTGAAGGAATGGCATGAGGGCGCGGTGCGTTCAAATGCGTGGACGAGCGAGGCACTTTTTTCTGAGTTCGTGACGAATCAAATTTTGTCGTTGGCGTCGAAGCCAATGGAGACGGAGCTTTATGCGCTTTATCGAGTGGTGGGGATGAATTCTGCCGCGGCGGGATTTTTGGGATTGGCGTGTGGGAAGCCGACGATTCAGATTGTGAATGGGAATTATTCGATTGAGGGGAAGCTGTTTGAGTTTTATCCGGCGGTGGCGGAGCGTTCGCGTATTGGGGTGGAAGCGTTGGGGCATATTGAGGTGCGGGAGGTAGCGGCGTGTGAGGAAGTGAAGGGGCTGATTGAATTTGTGCAGAAGGGGAAGGTGAGCGCGGCAGATTTGGAAAATGAATTATTGCGATTGATTGAAGAGCATGCGAAGAAGGCGGAGGCGAAGGAGCGGATGTATCCTGCGTATCGGAGGGTGCAGTTGGTGGCGCGTTATCTTTCGTGGCTGGATTGCGCGGCGGATTTGAGGTTGGAGAAATTTGCCGCGGAGGCGGCGCGATTGGGTGAGGCGATTGGGATTGAGGGTTTGCCAAAGGAATTGGAATGGGTGGTTGAGGATGTGCGTGTGGAGGCGCGCAATCAGGCGTGTTGTGAATTTTTGAAGAGGCTTGAGGGGGAAGGTTTTGTTGCGATGTATCGGGAGGTGCGTGCGAAGGTGGCGGCGCGGGAGGCGCGGCAGAATTGGAAGGTTAAGTTTGTGGGGCGGCTGAATTGTCCATCAGGAGAAGGTTGGCGGAAGAATCCGACGAAATTTTATTTGTCGATTTTTGATGAGAAGGCAAGAAGTGCCGCGCCGTTGTATGTGCTTAGGAAAGATGGTGGGCGGTTGATATTGAAGCGTGTGTTGGAGCGCGGCAAAAATGGGAAGGTGCAACTTACGTCGGGTATGGGTAAGGAACTTTATGCGTGCGATCCACTCTTTCAAGTTCTTGATGGTACGCAGACGGTTGATTTAGAAAAGCAATGAGGGGCGCGGCAGTTTTAGGCGGCTGGGATTGAACCATTGTCCCAGGGGGGTGTGACCATTTGGGTGGTGGGATTTATTTTGCATCCTAAAGGAATCTGCCGCGGTTTTCTTTATTGAAGTGCTGGTATTTTGGTCGGAAATATGGTATAATATACGGCCATGAACGAATCAGATACTTCGAGGCATTTTCTCCGTCAATGGATTGAGAAGGATGTGGCTGCTGGGACGACTGGTGGCAAGGTTGTGACGCGGTTCCCGCCGGAGCCGAATGGGTACATTCATATTGGCCACGCCAAGGCCGTATGTGTGGACTTTGGGATGGCACAGCTTTTCAATGGTGAATGCCATTTGCGTTTGGATGATACGAACCCGACGAAGGAATCGGATGAGTATGCGGAGAACATTCGCAAGGACATCAACTGGCTGGGGTTCCACTGGTCGGGCGAAGGTGACGCGGGCGAGCTGGGGTTTTACAATGCGTCGAATATGTTCGACAAGATGTATGAGATTGCGGAGAATTTGATTCGTGCGGGTCAGGCGTATTGCTGCAACTTGACGCAAGAAGAATGGAAGGAGTACCGCGGCGTTCCTGAGAAGCCGGGCAAGGCGAGTCCGGGGCGCGATACATCGGTGGAACGCAACTTGCAAATCTTCCGCGAGATGAAGGCGGGGAAGTATGCGGATGGTGAGTGGTGCTTACGGGCGAAGATTGATATGGCCTCGCCAAACATTCATTTCCGCGATCCCGTCATTTATCGTATTCGCCATGTGTCGCATTATCATTTGGGCGACAAGTGGTGCATTTATCCGATGTATGATTTTGCGCATCCGATTGAAGACGCGCTGGAGGGCGTGACGCATTCGATGTGCACGTTGGAGTTTGAAGTGCATCGTCCGCTTTATGATTGGGTGGTGGACCGGCTGGATGAGATGGGCTTGCTCGTCGTTCGCAATGGTGTGAAGATTCGTCCGCACCAAAGGGAATTCGCGCGGCTGAACATTACGTACACGGTGATGTCGAAGCGTTTGTTGTTGCAACTTGTGACGGAAAAGCGCGTGGCGGGTTGGGACGATCCGCGCATGCCGACGGTGTGCGGGATGCGGCGCCGCGGTTATACGCCAGGTGCGATTCGTGAATTTTGCGAGCGCGTGGGCGTTTCCAAATTTGAGAGCGAAAGTGATCCGGCGCTTTTGGAATGGTGCGTTCGGGAAGAGCTCAACAAGACGGCGCCGCGGCGCATGGCGGTTCTTGATCCGGTGAAGGTTGTGATTGACAATTGGCCAGCTGGGACGACGCGCGAAGTGGAGCTGCCGAACAATCCATTGGATGAGGCGGCGGGCGTTCGCAAGATTCCATTTGGCGGAACGATTTGGATTGAGCGCGCGGACTTCATGGAAGTTCCCGAGAAGAAATTCTTCCGCATGGCGCCAGGCCAGGAAGTGCGTTTGCGCGGGGCGTGCATCTTCAAATGTACGTCGTGCGTGAAAGATGATGCGGGCAAGGTCGTTGAGATTCATGGCACGTGGGATGAAGCGTCGTGGGGCGGAAATGCCGCGGATGGGCGCAAGGTGAAGGGCACGATTCATTGGGTGGATTGCGCGTCGGGAATTGCCGCGGAAGTGCGCCTCTATGAAAAGCTGTTCACGGAGAAGGACCCGCTCAAGGATGGGCCTGAGAACTTTTTGAAGTACATGAATCCAGACTCGCTGAAGGTTGTGACGGGCTATGTGGAACCGTTGTTGGCGGGGGCGAAAGGCGGCGAACATTTTCAATTTGAACGGACGGGATATTTTGTCGCGGACGAGTTTGACACGAAGGCGGGTGCGCCTGTTTTCAATCGGACGGTGACGCTGAAGGATTCGTACAAGCCGGCGTAAGGCAAGAAGGAGAAACGAATGAAGAGACTGATGATGAGCGCGGCACTTTTTGCCGCGGTGGGGTGTGTATTCGCGGCAGATTCGACGCTGCCGCCCAACACGTATACACAGACGGTGAATATGGCCGCGGCACCTTTGCGGGACTTGCGTGAATCGACGTGCTTTCCGATGCTGGGTGTGGCGGGGTCCATGATGGAAGGGGATCTCAATCAGGAGTATATGTTCGTTTCGAATCGTGCGGAGACGGCGCGGATGTTCAAGCGGTGCGGCACGTATTTCACGCGAGAATGGGATGCGCTGAATGCGTGGCGGCGCAATATGGAATGGGCCAAATTGAAGACGCCGGAAGAGCGCGAGGCGTTTCGTAAGCTTCATCGGGGCGCGGCACTTGTGGACCCGATGGAGATGTTCAAGTTCCGCAAAGAGAATCATGTTCGCACGCTGTTTACGTTGGAGCAGTGGAGCGTGCTGGACCCGAAGACGGGCAAGGCCAATAACGATGTGATTGCGGTGCGCGAGGCCGTGCGCGAATTTGTGCATTGGATTGTCGCCAACGGTTTCAAGGAAGAGGTCGCGGGATTTGAGCTCGGTAATGAATCGTATTTTGATCCGCGGCCCGATCAAATTGCGGAGCGGTGGAATGTGATTTTGCCGGCGGTGTATGATGAGTGGCCCGATGCGAAGGTGGGCATTCCTCTCGCGGAATATGCCGCGGGCGACCCTGACTTGAAGGCGGTGCGCAATCGCATGTTGAGTACGGGCACGTCGACGTTGAGCGAGAAGGATACGTTTGATCCGTCGCGGATGAATGCGTGGTCGGGCCACTTCATTATGGGTATGTCGAATTATCTCGACCGCATCACGCACATCATTTATCACTTCTATGGCGGCGACGTGACGTATGGCGCGGGCTGGATGGGCTTCGCGAAGATTGAGACGTTCATGAAGGTGATGCCCGAGGTCGCGAATAAGAAGGTGTGGCTCACGGAAGTGCGCGAACGCTCCGACGAAGACAACCGTTGCCATCAAATGTTTTTCTCCACGATTTGGAAGGCGCATTATTTCCAGCTGGCGTTGTCGCGGCCCTACTTTGATGGTGTGAACATCCATTCGTGCGAACATCTTTCGGGCATGTTCTATATCGCGAATCGCGGCAGTTGGTCGGTGCAGTGGGATTCGCTTTGCCGCGAATATGAAGACCCGGATGATATGGGCGTGCCGCGCATCACGGAAGGTCCCGCGGGTTGCGTCTATCGTCTCTACAACGAAGCGATTCTCACACATCCACTTTATATGACGAAGGGCAATGAATACAACCAAGGCATTTCGAATGGCGTGTGGCGTTGCTCGATGATGTATGAACAGCGGCAAGGCGCGGCAGGCGTCGATTGGACGCTTCTTCTCTCTGAAGATAAAAAATCTGCCGCGCTCCTCATGGTCAACTCTGATCGCGAAACTCGCCGCACGATTCGCTTTACATTCCCCGGCAAGAAGATGGGCGAAATGAAACGCGAATATGTCTCGTGCCCGGCGGATCACTATCGCACGCACACAATCCCCGGCGAGCCACCACCGTGGCATGACCACTCCGACACGTTGCCCGCCCCGAATGGCGACACCTTCGACATCCCCGTCGAACCACTCACCGTTCAGACTGTGGTCTTCCCCATCAACTAATCGCGGCAGAAAGGAGCACACATTATGTTGAACAAGTATTTTCTTTCGTCCCTTTGTTTCGCGTCGCTTGCGCTGGCAACTTTTGCCGCGCCCAAGGTGAATTTCACGGGCACCATCAATCTGAAGACAGGCGAAGATGATCGCATCGCCAAGCGCACCGCGCCGTGCCTCGGCTTCGTCTTCAAGGGCGAGCGCGCAAAATCTGCCGCGGATGAAGCGGCCCTTCGGGATGCGGCCGCGACGAATCGCCTCTTTGGTTTGCGCCTCGTGCGGCTTTCCACACTGCCCGATTTGAAGACGCTTGAAGTGATGCGTCTTTCGGGGGCGAAGGTTGTCTTGACGCTTGCAGGAAGTGCCGCGGACATTCAAGCTTCGCTCAACCAAATTGCGGATGCGAAGTTGACCGACCTCATTTTTGCCGCGGTCGCGAAGGAAGATGCCACGTGGTCGGCGGCGCAACCGATTCTCGGCAAGCGCTTTCCAAAGACGCTCCTTGGCCAAATCATTCCGTCCAACATTTCGGAAGGCGAACTCGGCCGTATGAAGGAATCGCTTTCGAAGAAGATCACGTTCTACTATTCGACGCTCGAAAGTGCCGCGACGCCGTATGAAACCTTGAAGTCGCTCGAGGGCCGTTTGGCGGGCGCGAAAGAGAAAACACGCAAGTTGTGGATTGAACTCCCTGCGGGCATCCCGGGCGCAAAATCTGCCGCGGCCACGGACCAGACACTTTGGAAACTCCATGCCATTTTGACGACGCTCAACAATCCATCCGTCGTGAATGTTTTCATCGATGATGACCCCGCGGTCCTTCCTTCGATGGGAATCGCGGCGCGTTATTTTGGTGTTGTCGCGAAGCGTGCCTCGAACTTTGTGAAGCGCGGTGAAGCGCGCACGTCTGAACCGACCAAGGATAAAACGGCCGCGCCTGAAGTTTCGCTCGACCTCGATGATGAATCGCTTGATGCAGGTGTCGAACCTTTGCCGGAGCTCGTGATTGAACCGCGCGTCACGAAGGCGCTTGCGAAGGCGTATGCCGCGGGCGGGAAAACTGCCGCGGTCAGCGACGTCGAATGGTTGGCCGCTTTTGGCAATGGCTACATGACGTTCTTCATCGTCAACACGCGCGAAGAGGCGGTCGATGCCAAGTTCGAGATGAAGGGCTACAAGGCGAGCGCGCAACCGTGCATGTGGGAATTGCGCCTCAACAAGGATGGCACCTTCATTCGTGATTGCCGCGAACTTGACAAGGGCTACAAGAGCGAATGGACGGTGAGTCCGCGCTCGTTCCAAGCCGTGACGCTTCCCGTCAGCAAGCTGAAGTGGTAACACAGGCGACGAAGTCGCCGCAAGCGCGGACGGGTGGGA
>CAVGIZ010000094.1:0-9499 GCA_963629255.1 Anaerovoracaceae bacterium | reverse complement strand
ATGCGCGTGAGCGCGTGTGCGCCCGCGATATTAATAATAATATTAATATATTAACAAAGTGTGTGGAGGTTAAGAGGGAGAGTATGAGAGGGGGAGAAGGGTTTGCCGCGGACGCGGCCACACACACACAGTTTTTGTCGTTCGGTTTTGTTTTGCGCAATAAGCCTAGTCGCGTCCCGGACAATTATGCGTTGTGGTGGACGAAGTACATGAAGGATCGCGATTATGTGACGAGTGATGGCAAGGTGTTGACGGCGCGTACGTGGCGCAAGTGTTTGGTGACGTTTTACAATTGCGCGAAGGTGAATGAGATCACGGAAGCGCAAGAGTGGTACGAGAAGTGGAAAGGGTATTTTCGTCGGCAAGAGGACGTGCCGCGTGGGGTGTGGGAAGAGAAGTGCCGCGGATGTGATAATTATCACGAAGGGCATTGTTTGCGGTGGATGGTGACGGTGCCACAAAGTGCCGCGGAGTGCAAGCGGTTTGCGCCGCTGATTGAATAACCGCGGCAGTTTTTCTCGCTGGTTACAGCATTGATCTTTGACAATTGAATTACTTTATCGCGCGTGCGGCACCTTCGTCGCCTAGAACCTGGAACGCGTGCGCCATGTTCGCCCCTAGTAAAATAATCTCCCAGCTCATGTACATCCAGGCTAGCACAATCGGCAAAAACGCAAACGAACCATACAGCGCGGACGACTTCGCAATTCCAACTTGCGCCACCGCGCACAGTTTCATCCAGCACCCGAACAACACCGCCGTAATCAATCCGCCGCGCCACGCCGCACGAAATGCCACCTTGCAATTCGGCATCAACTGAAACACAAACGCAAACGCAAGCGATGCAAATACAAGCGAAAAGCCTGTCCGGAAAATCCACGAATCCAAAAACCACACCAATCCATCCGACACCCACTTCGTCAGCCACGTCGCGCCCATTGTCAACACAATCACATTCTTCACCACCTTCAAAATCGGTAGCGACGCCGCAATCGCACCCAACACTGGTAGCACAATCGACACAAACAAATACAAATACGCCCTCTTCCAAATCGGCCGCGGTTTCTTCACATCCCAAATATGATTGAAGCTCATCTCCACCATCCCGAGCGATGAAATCACCGTCCACATCAAAAATCCAAAACCAATCCACCCGAGCGTTCCAATATCAAATTGCTCAACCCGATCAAACAGTGAATTCGAAATCTGCCGCGCTTGTTGCCCAAACTCAAGTGCCGCAATCCGCTTCTTCTCACGCGCCTCATCATTCGGCGCCGCCAGAAGCGCGATGTCGTCATCCTGCCCATGTTCAATGTTGGCAATCATCGTGTCGATTCGCGTGTTAATCTCATTGCGCGCGTATTCATCCACATTGCACGTCTTGGCAAAAAACAACAGCAAGCACAAAATCGGCATCAACGCCAGCATCGCGAAGTACGTCAGCCCCGCCGCATGCATCGAACAATTGTTCTTCAAAAACCCGCCAATGACGAGCTTCCCCCACGCCATAAATTTTGCCGCGCTCTTTTTCATAGTAGTTGTCCCGTTAGAATGCCCAAAATCACCCCCACCACATAAACCGTCACCAAAATCGCAAAGTTCTCCTTCATATTGCGATTCGTCCGAAACAAAACAAGCAAACCCAAGCCCGACCCCGTAAAGGAACTGGCCATCAACGCCCCCGGACTCATCGCCCCCGCCAAATACAACTTCGCACCCGCCACCGACACCGCGCAATTCGGAATGAGCCCGAGCGCCCCCGCGGCACATTCCCCCCAAATCGGCGCGTTCAACTTCAAGCTATTCAAACACCCTTCGCCAAAGAAATGCATACACAGTTCCAGCGCCCCCGACACAATCACAATGAAAAAGAAAATCTCCGCCGTATGAATCAACGCTGGCACAAAAATGCCGCGATGCTCACTGCACCCACAATGACTATGCGCACATAACTCCCCAACCGATACCTCACGCCGAAAATGATGAAACGCGAGTAATACCCCATTCGCCGTAAATCCAACCGCAATCGCACACACAACCTTCAACCCCACAACCTTCAACAAAAGAGAAATCGGTACCCGCTCCGAAATCAACACCGGCAGTAACTCATCCGATGTCGACAAAAATACCGCCAAGAGCGTCCCCACTGTAATCACGCCGCCCGCATAAAACGACGATGCCGCGGCAGATACCCCACACTGCGGGACCGCGCCAGCTAGGGCACCAGCGAGCGGTCCTACAGAACGAGCGCGTTCGAGAGACCTCTCGAACGCTCCGCCTGCTTTCGCTTCCAAAGCTTCCAGGACGAGATACGTCACAAAAAGGAATGGAAGCAGAAGCAGTGTTTCTTGGACGAATTCAATCACGCCGGATTAATCGCCTCATTCGGGCACTGTGCCGCGCACGCACCGCAGTCCACGCACTTATCCGGATCGATCACGTAAGGCGTACCTTCCGTAATCGCTTCCGCAGGGCACGCATCCTTGCAGCAGCCGCAACCAACGCACTTGTCAGCATCAATCTTATGAGCCATTTTTAGTTATCTCCTATTGTTGTTGTTGAAAGATGCCGCATATTATACCATATTCCGCGCCAACTTTCAACCCCCTTCCTCATCAAATCTTCTCTAAAAGAAATCAGAAAGGATGGGGGATTTAATCCTCCATCCCATTCTAGATAGCCCCACAGGAGCGTTAGTTTGCAAAGGCGCCGATGATGCCACCAACGATGCCGCCAACGGCTGCGGCGCCAATCGTGACCCAATCGCCTGTGTGAAGCGTCGTTTCATGATGTGCAGGCGGCGGAACAGGAGCAGGTGCCGGGGCTGGAGCGGGGGCGTATTCCACATGATGGACAACGCGCGGCGCTTCTTTGTGATGGCTCGGGGCGGCCTTCTTGCCGCGGTCGAAATTACCGCCTTTGTTGTGATTGCGCGGCGCTTCCTGCCGAACCTGCGCCCGATTGGGTTCGTGACTGCCCTTACCATTTCCACCGTGGGGCGCGGCAAATGTGCTGCCGCAAACGGCGAGTCCGAGGACTCCGGTGAGAACCAATTTCTTAAGTGTCTTGTTCATTTTAGACCTTCGCTTTCTGACTTAGTTTGTTATGCGCTCGACCATCTCGCGCTTACACTAAGTTAGGAAGATCCAACCGAACTTTCTGACAAACTTTTTTTAATTTGTTTTGGGAACGCGTTCAACGCGGGAGCCAAGCGAACAAATGACCTCGTAGGCGTGGGTACCCTTCAAGGCGGCCCAATCGTCTGGTGTAATGGTTGCATCTCCTTCCGTTCCGAGGCACGTCACATCATCGCCGGGCTGGACATTTTCAACGGTTGAAACATCAACGGTTGTGTAGTCCATGGAAATGCGCCCGATGACGGGGCAATACTTCCCGTGAATGATGACGTGGCCACGATTCGAAAGTGCAAGCGGCAATCCATCCGCATAGCCAGCCGAAATTGTCGCAACGCGCGTCGGCTTGTTCAAGCACCACGTGCGGCCATAGCCAAGCGTCGTGCCAGCAGGCAATGTGCGAACTTGTGCAACGCGCGTCTTGAGCGTGAGGACTTGTTCAACCGAAAGTGCACGTCTCCCATTCGGGTCAAAGGAACCATGTAGATTGATTCCTGTGCGAACCATATTGAAAGGTGGCTGCGCCGCTTGCGGAAAATTGTTGATTGCATCCGACGCGGCGATATGAATTTTCTTGAAATGGAAGCCGTCCAATTCTGCCGCGGTGATGAGTTTTTTGAAGTTCTCGATTTGTGCCGCGGTGAATGGATCAGTTGGATCATAGGCCATCGGGCAATGCGAGAAAATGCCTTCGCAATCAAGGTTTGGTAAAGCGCGGACTTCGCGCATCACATTAAGTGCACTGGCAAGAAGAATGCCAAGGCGCCCCATCCCCGAATCAATTTTGAAATGGACGCGCGCGACTTTATTGAGACGCACAGCGGCGTCGGAAATCTGCCGCGCTTCGGCAAGGTCAATCACAGGAAGAATAACATCTGCCGCGACCATCGGTTCAATTTCGTCTGGCAAAACAGACGAGAGAAGTTGCACATCCTTATTGAAGCGCCCCGCAAGTTGGAGGGCTTCAAAGGGTTCGGCGACGCCAAAGCCCGCACACGAAGTTTGTGCAAGGGCCTGGGCATAAGCTTCAACGCCAAGCCCGTACGCGTTCGCTTTGAGAACAGCGAGGACGCGTGCGGGGGCAACAAAATGGGCAATACGCTCATAATTGCGCGCGAGCGCGCCGAGATTGATTTCGACGCGGACGCGACGCTTGAGATTTGCCGCGGTGTTCATTTTGCGTAAGTGCCTTCAGTTGGGACAGGAAGTGCCGCGGGCGCGGCAGGAGCGGAAGGTTCCACCGGGCGCGGCGCAAGGACGAGACAGCTCGTTTTCACGATGTGGCGCTTCATAATAAAAAGACTCCAAATCCACCAATCATCAGAGAATGTGTGGAGGTTCGTGATGCGGTTCGAGCCAATCTCGCGCAGGGCGAAACGAAGCGATGCAAGATTGTTATCAACCGTCGCGCGATTGTGGAAGAACGAGCCATTCCAGTGGTCGCGTTTTGCATAAGGGCCTTCGGTCCAAGGCGTGCCCGTTTCGAACGGAATGACGCCAAGAATGGAGTAGGACACATTGGAAATTTGGACGGCCGCGATGGGCTGTTCGCCATCATCGGTAAGCGGCGCATCCTTGAAATAAGCAATGTCCGTGTAAGAACAGCAGCCCGTAAAAAGTGCCGCGAAGGCCGCAACTGCGACAACGCGAAGAGCGAGAGTTTTGAAATTCGTTTTCATGTGTAAGATTCCTTTCTTATATTAGTTAGCTTTCGGTGTTGTAGGACGCTGGCGAAGAACGCCCGAGACGTTGATAGGCTCGCAACCAATGACCGCCTTGAAAATCCCCATCACCGAGGTTAAGTCAAAACCATATTCAGTGCGGTTATTGATGATGACATCAACGACGTCACAATTTTCGCGGTTGGCATAATTGTAGAGCGTGTCCATCATCGGCTGGGTGGTCGTCTCGCAATAGAAGAAAGATGGACCGCCCTTGATTTCCTGCTCCTTCGGATCCCACTTCGTATTACCCGCGACAAGCGGGATGTACGAAAAGAGGAAGTAACCATCGTTTTCAAGAACGATGACGCGATTGACGTCGCCCGGCTTAGAGCCCTTGATATCCACGCCATCAAGCGAATTGGGCGAGGAAATTTCAACAGACGCACAGCCTGCGAAAAGTGCCGCGGTCGCCGTAAAGGCGAGGCGTGCAAGTGAATGTTGTATCGGTTTCATTAGGTGTATCTCCTTTTGAGTTGTTATTGTATGGAATTAGAAAATGTGTAATTGTTCATTCGTCGTCCATTTCTGCCGCGGCCTTGAGCGCGCGCTCCTCCATGATTTTGTCAAACTCATCATCGTCCGTAAATTCAGAGAGCTCATCAGGACGATCTGGCGGAATCATAAGATAGCGAAGTGCCGCGGTCGCAATGCGCTGAAAAATGGGCGCGGCAGAATTACCGCCTTGGTGAAATTGGCGGCGCTCCTCAAAGTCAAGCGTGACAAGAATGACAAGACGCGGTTCGGAGGCTGGAACAATGCCACAGAAGGTCGCGTAAAAAAGATGATCGGAGTAACGCCCATTGATGACTTTTTGTGCGGTGCCAGTTTTGCCTGCAACGGAATAGCCACGAATCGCCGCGCGGCGTGCGGTACCTTTGGGTGATGCAACGCCCAGCATCATTTCACGTACTTGGCGCGCGGTCGAAGGCGTGATGGGATGTCCGACGACTTGCGGTTCATTGTGGCGCATGACAGTGCCATCCGCGGCAATAATTTTATCGATGATGTAAGGGCGCATGCGCGTACCATCGTTGGCAATGGCTTGATAGGCCGAAGCAAGTTGAAGCGCCGTGACGCTGACGCCTTGTCCAATTGGCGCGCGCGACCATTTGACTTTGTCCCAACGCTTCCAATTCGGAAGAATGCCCGCTTCCTCGCCAGGCAATTCAATCCCGGTCGGCGAACCAAAACCAAACGCGCGCATATAAGTCCACAAACGCTCAGGCCCAAGGTCATAGCCAAGCTTGCCAATAACAATGTTGGAGGAATGAACAACTGCATCACGAACACTCATACGTGGATCCCAAACATGGCGACCATCACCAGGCAAACGATAATAACGATCGTCATCGCGGTTGGTCGAATACGTCGTGTTGGGCGTCACGATATGCGAATCAATACCTGCGCAAGCAGTAATGACTTTCATAACGGAACCAGGTTCATACGTAAGGTTTGTAACGCGATTAATTTTTGCCGCGTCAGGCGCGCGACCAAATGTATCGGGATCAAAGTCCGGCAAGGAAGCAAGGGCCAAAACGGCGCCCGTGCGCGTATCTAGAACCACGCACCAACCCGTTGCCGCGCCAAATTTTTTGAGCCCATCAGCAAGCGCAGTTTCAGCTTCGTATTGAATGTTGTGGTCAATCGTAAGATAAATGTCATCACCTGGAATCGGGTCAATAAAGCCAATGCGCTTATCATAAACTTCGCGCCGCAAGGCATCCTTCATCCCATGCAATTTACCAGGAACGCCGCGCAATTCTTTATCGAACTTAAGCTCAATTCCAGCCGATCCCACGTGCGCTTTATTAACCGAACCAAGCACATGCGCAAGCGAACGATTGTGGAGATATTTGCGCAACTGAAGCTCTTGCACCGCAATGCCCGAAACGAGCTTGGGATTCGTAAGAATGAGATGAGCCTTGGGGTCGGAAGACGTTGCAAGTTCTTGACTGCGCTTACGCGAATTTTGACTCATCTTAAGAAGCTTTTGATAGTCCAAGTTGAGCGTACGCGAAATGGTCTTGAGAATGGCATTGGCAGAACGCGGCGCTTCACCTTTCGGCCGCACAACGTGGTTCGTAAGATCCACAGGATCAAGGTAGTATTTCCAAACAGGAACGGACTTTACAAGCGGACACCCACCATTCCCACAGCCATCATAAATTGTGCCGCGGCAACCAGGCAAATCACGCTCAAAGGCATAATTAATAGATTGAACGCGCGGATCAACATGCGCACGAACAAGACGATACGAAATGTAGGCATTAAACCCAAGCAAAAGTATGATGGGGAACCAAAATCTAATTCGTTCTACGATGCGTTCACCAATCATACATCCCCACTTTTTGGGTCTTACCGCCGACTCGTATAATTCGCCGTCATGCAAGACTTGCGACTCTTATCCATTCGCACAAGCGAAAGTTGCCCCGGAAGCGGCCGCCCCTTATTATTCATGCGCACAATCTGATTCGCACTCGGATAATGCATCGCAAGCCCATGCTTCGGCAATATGCTATCAAGATTCGCAGAACTCTTCATCTCGTCCCACGCCGCACTCGCTCGCCGACGATCATCCTCCAATTTCTCCAGCTTCTTCTCCTTCTCTCCAATCGTCTTCAGTAACTGATCACAATTGGACGACGCCAGCAAATTAACTATGACCATCACAAACAACGCAAAAATAACAATCCCAAGCGACATCGAACCCGATGCAGCCACCGACATCTTTTTTGTACGTTTACTATTTCTTTTCATCTCTCTACTCCTTTTCTATGACGCGAAGCTTCGCACTCCGCGCGCGTGGATTTCCTTTTGTCTCTTCTTCCTTCGCACAAATCGGCTTACGCGAAAGGGCCCGCACCCGCGGCACTTCACCGCGCCATTCTGAACCCCCTTGTTGCAACGCAACTTCACGCCCAACATGTGCACCAAAAAATCGCTTCACTTCGCGGTCCGTTATGCTCTCAAACGTAATCACCGCACACCGACCACCCGAACGCAAAATCTTCAACGCCCCAACAAGCGCCGCACGCAACTCATCCATCTCATGATTCACTTCCATCCTCAGCGCCTGAAATACTTTCGTCGCCGGATGATGCGCCCCGCGCCGCCCAATCAAATCCTCCACAAACTCCGCCAATTGCGTCGTCGTCTTAAACTCCTCACCCTTCTCGCGCGCCACACAGATCGCATGCGCAATCCTCTTCGCCTGCGCCTCCTCGCCCCACTCGCGAAAAATCTCACAAAGCCGCCCCTCACTCTCCCCATTCACCAAATCCGCCGCGCTCAATCCGCTCGACCGATCCATCCGCATGTCAAGGGGTCCCTCGCGCATAAAACTGAACCCACGTCCGGCTTCATCCAACTGAGGACTCGACACGCCCAAGTCCAACAACACACCATCGACTTCTTCCCAACCATTCTCATTCGCTATCCTTTCTAGCTCGCCATGATTGCCGCGCCGAATCGTCAGCCCCGCAATCCCCTGCGCCGCCACCTCTTCTATCGCCTGCTCATCACGATCAATCCCCAATACCAATCCACCACGCTCAATAATCGCCCGCGCATGCCCCGCACGCCCCAGCGTCCCATCCACGTAACGTCCACCCTCGCGCACCACCAAAGCAGCCATCACCTCTTCAAGCATCACTGGAATATGCTTCATCATCGTTAGAACCCCGCGACGTCGTACGCGGCAGATAGCGCCGCTTGATCCACTCCATCCACAGCGCCCAACGCCGCGGGGTCCCACAACTTGATCATCCAAATAGAACCCACCATCGCAACAGTCGTCGTCAGGTTCGCAAACCGAAGGAGCTTGTCGCAAATCCGAATCCGTCCTTGGACGTCAAGCATGAGTTGTTCAGAGTTTGCACCAATCATCTGGAACGCCCGATTCAGCGTCGGATCAAAAAGCGCCCTGTCACGGAGCTTCTGAAGCCGCGCCTCCATCTCTGCCTTGGGTACAATGTTGAGGCAACGTTCCTTACTATCAGGCATCACGTACACATAGTCCGGATTCCCCATCGCCACTCGCCACTCACTCGGAATGGTTACGCGGCGCTTGGGGTCCAATGCGTGATCTACTCGTCCCATCAGAACGTTCGATCCCACCGTCGACTCTGCGACACTCTGTCTACTCTGCTTTGACATTGTTTGACATTATTATACACTATTTGACACCACAATGCAAGGGGAAATTTATTCTTTCTTCTATTTTACCCATTTTTGCCACTTTTTTGCAACATTTCAATTTCACCACCCTCAGAAATCGCGCCCCACTCGACCCCACCGACCCCCTTCCGCCCCTTTTTTCCCCTTCCAAGCCCCAAAATTCTCCCCCCAAAAAAACCTCTTCTCTCCCCATCGCGTCACTTTTTCTCCACGCGTAAGCAATCTAACCGAGCCCACCTAAATACCCCCATCGTTGCTTCCGCCCCAAAAGCCCCGCACAACCTTGGGGCGCCCCCCGCTCCCTCCTCACCCACGCCAAATACTCATCCAAATCCCTCTTCTCAACCTCCGTCACCGCCTTCGCCTCCTCCGCGGCACTTTTGTAACCTTGCCAGTGTCTGGATGTGGCATTTCAACAACCGTGTATTCAACGATTGTCTTGCCTCTAGTCTCGTGTAGTTTCTG
>CAVGIZ010000093.1:0-9543 GCA_963629255.1 Anaerovoracaceae bacterium | reverse complement strand
CGATTCCGTTTCGGAAGGCGTTCATTGAGACGTTTCCGGAGGAGCATCGGGCGCGGGACTTGAAGTTTTACGAGGAGTATTTCGCGCGGCATCCCGAATACGCGCAATAGTGCCGCGGTAAGCTGGTTACAGCATTGATCTTTGACAATTGAATATTTTTGATACGCGGAAAGAAGCCGCGGAGGTGGCGACTGACGCAGGGAAATTGGTGGACGATGAGGGACTCGAACCCCCGACCTTGACCGTGTAAAGGTCCTGCTCTAACCAACTGAGCTAATCGTCCGAACTGATTGGCCGTATATTATACCATAAATCAGGAACGGCTGCAAGTAGGCATTTTGTATATTTGCTTTGTGGATGTTCGAAGACTTCTGCCGCGTTTCCCGCGTCCACAAACAGCCCCTTCTCCATCACGCAAATCGTATCGCACACATTCTTGACGACGGCGAGATCATGCGCGATGAGCAAAATGGTCAAATCCAAATCGCGGCGCAAATCACGAAACAAATTCAAGACCCGCGCTTGAACGGAAACATCCAGCGCACTCACAGGCTCATCCGCAATCAGCACTTGCGGCTCACACGCCAGCGCCCGCGCCACAGACACCCGTTGACATTGCCCACCCGAAAGCTCGCGCGGATACTGCTCCAAAACGGCCGCGGAAAGTCCCACGAGTTCCAATAACTGCCGCGCCGATGTATACGCCTTCGGCCGCCGAACCGCCAGCACTTCTTCCAATGCCGTGCGAATCTTCATGCGTGGATTGAGCGACCCGACCGCATCTTGAAAGATCATTTGCATCGATGCGGCGCGATTCGTAATCTTCCCCTCGCTCACCTTCTCAAGCCCCATCAACGCCTTCGCAATCGTCGACTTGCCTGAACCCGATTCGCCCACGATGCCGAGAATCTCACCTTTGTGCAGATGAAAGCTGACGCCCTTGACAGCCTCGTAGCCGCCATAGCGCACATGCAAATTCTCGACCTCAATCATCGCCTTTATTTACTTGGCCTTCGCATACGAGCCCGCAAGCAAATTCTCGCACAGCTTGAGGAAGGTGGCGCGGCGCTTTTCCGTCGCCTTTTGCAATTCCTGAATGCGCGTTTTGTAGTAGGCGAAGTTGAGAGAGCCCGTCGTGCCATCATGCGTCTTGGCGTGAATGGCCTTATCGGGGTCTTCATTGTCAAGGCGTTCCAAATGGTCGCGCACCTCATGATACGCATCGCGCCACGGCGTGCCACCCGCCACCATCCTCAACGCGACGTCCGTCGCAAATACGCCGGGCGTAAATGCACCGCGGCACTTTTCAGGATTGATCGTGAGCCCCTGAACAACGCGCGTCAAAATGCGCAACGTCGTGCGCGTGATATCGAGCCCCTTCATATAAAGGCCCTTGCAATCTTGCAAGTCGCGATTGTAGCCGCCCGGCATCGCATGCAACAAAGAAAGTGCCGCGGTCTGCAATCCCAACACTTGCGCCGCCTTCGAGCGCATCAATTCCAATACATCCGGATTGAACTTCTGCGGCATGATAGACGAGCCTGTGCAATATTCGCGCGGCAATTTGAAGTACGCAAACTCCGGCATCGAGAAAAGAATCAAATCTTCCGCCAAGCGCGACAAGACAGCCATCAATTGCGCCAACGCCGACAGGAGCGCCGCTTCACATTCGCCACGCGCCATCGATGCACCAAAGCTATTATGAATCGGACGCGAGAAGCCCAGCAACTGCGACGTGCGCGCATGATTGATCGGAAGCGGCACGCCATACCCCGCGGCACTCCCGAGCGGATTTAAATCCACAAGCTTGTCCGCCGCGTCCAAATTCATGGACTGATCCAAAATCATTTCGGCATGCCCCGTCGCCCACATCGCAACAGACGACGGCATCGCGGGCTGCAAATGCGTGCGCCCCACAAGCGGAATATCAATCCCCTTCTTGCCAAATGCACAGAGCGCCTCCGCGAGCGCGGCCAATTCAAGCTTCGTTTCGAGAATCGCATTCTTCATATGAAGGCGCACATCCACCGCCACCTGATCATTGCGCGAACGCCCCGTATGAATCTTTTTGCCCAAATCGCCCAGCTTTTCCGTCAGCGTGCGCTCCACGGCCATATGCACATCCTGGTCGTCTTCGCGAATGACAAACTTCTTTTCCGCGGCACTCTTCGTCACCGCCTTGAGCGCGGCCAAAACCTTCTTCGCCTCATCCTTCGTAATAATCGGCCGCGCCAAATTCTTCATCTCCGACAACATCACCACATGCGCCGCATTCCCCACACAATCCCAATACACAAGATTCAAATCAAGAATCGGATCATCCCCCACCGTGTAGGACAAAACATCCGGATCAATCGTGTTGTCCGTAATCGTCTTGAGCGTCTTTTTCGCCACCTTCTTATTTGTTTTCATTGAGGAGTCCTTTCATTTTTTCATCTGCGTCAGCGAGCAATTTCGCCAACTCTAAATCTGTTTTTTCAAGCCGCGCCAGCTCAAACAAAAAGTTCGCATACGCCACGGCAACCGCATTCAATTCTTCGCCACGCCCACCCGCCAAAATCGGCAACTGCCGCGACTTGATATACGCCGCAAACCGCACCGCAGGATCTTGATGCGCCAACGTAATTGCCTCACTAAACGTGCACGACAAATGCTTCCCACCAAACGGCGCCGCATACGTCAGCGGATACAACCGAAGCCGCGCGGCAAAAGTTTTTACATCCTCCATCGTCGCAATTCCTGGCACAAGCACTTTGCGTTGCAACGTCAAATAATCTTCATCCGTCTTGCCCGCCGCATAAATCCCGCGCTCCCGCCAATCAACTAACCGCCGCAATTCAGTCGCAATACGCAAATCTGGATTCGCCGCAATCCACTTTTCTTCCGCCGCCGCATCATCAATTTCTTCCTTCTTGACCGCCAAATAATACCCGCGCACCACCGCCCGCTGCAGCGCCGAACGATCCGCATATCCTGGCGCCGGCACGAAAATGCGCACAAACTTCTCACCCTCATCTCGCGTCATCACACGCGTCACCACATTCGTCACATTCGTCCGCACATCCCCAATATGAATGATAATCCCCGGCTCCGCAAAACGCCCTTCCTTCATCGCCTCCGCCGCATACAACTCACGGCACGTCGCCGCGGCAAAACTCGCCACCGCCCCTTGAAACTCCTTGCGCATATCCGCGGGACAATCCCCATACACCTTCACAAGCCCACCACACATCGTCGTCGGCGCCGCGCGAAAACGATCAATAATCTCCGCACGCGTCAACGCAAAAAGAAGGATGCTCGCCAGGACCGTCATTACCTCACCTTAATCAAAATCAACAGCAGAATCGGCATCACCACCATCTGCAACAACGTAAAGCGCATCAACACCTGCGCATTTGACCAACCCAAATTCTTCTTGCAATGATCATGCAACGGAAAACGAATCCTCCGTATCGCCGCGTCCTCACCAATCGCAAACCCCAACTTCTTCGCAATCCTCAACAACACAAGCTTCCCCAGCCCGCCCCCACCATTCACCAGCACCACCGGCGCAAACGCAAAAATCAAAAACGGGTTCCCCGTCACCAAAACTGCCGCGCCAACCAAAATCCCCAAAAACCGACTCCCCGCGTCCCCCATCAGAATCTTCGACGGCTCCGCATTGTACCACAAATAGCCGCCCAATCCGCCCGCCACCGTCATCACCAAAATCGCCCAACGCGCCGCCTCCGGATTGCACGGCAACAAGAAATAATGCGCCACCGGCTTGTACCCAATCACCACATACAGCATCACCGCCAAAAGCCCCAACGTAATCATCGTCAGCGTCCCCGCAAGCCCATCAACCCCATCCGAACAATTCGTCGCGTTCATCGTGAACCACAGCAAAAACGCCGCGCACGGCACATACACCCACATCGGCACAACCCACATCCCCTTCACAAACGGCAACCAAATCAACGTCGAATGCCCACGCGCAATAAAATACGCAATCGCAACCGACACCACCGCATCCAGCAAACCCTTCTTTAACTCGCCCCACGGCACCACCGCCCGATCATCCAAATACCCAAACAACATCGCCGCATACAACATCGTCACCACCAGCCAATCCCACGGCCCTAGCGGTGTAAACAACACAATCACCGGCAACACCAACAACGTCACCAACACCCCCGCGCCAGTCGGCTTGCCCGCACTCGCAAGCCCTCCCAAATCCTTACACAAAACCTTGCCCCTGTCCCGCGGCAACTTGTCCCACAACCGCGGCAACAAAAACCAAATCAACAACGCCGCGGTAAATGTCCCACCCGCCAACAACAACGCATGCGATTGCAACAACCGAAACGGACCCCACACACGCGTCAAATGCATCGACAAATAATACAACATCTCTTCTGCCTCTTTCTACTTTCGAATCAACTTCTCAATCTGTTCTTTCTTATAAAAAACCTTCCACAAAAATAGCCCCCGCGCAACAGCCGTCTCAACCCTCGCCGTCCGCGGCGCTTTTGCCTCCAGCAACTCCTCCACCGCCTCTGGCTTCTCATGCCCACGCCCCACCGCAATCAAAAACCCAACCATCGACCGCACCTGCTTGTACAAAAATCCATCCCCACGCACCACAAACACAATCCGCGGCCCTTTCTTCTCTACATCAAACGAAAAGATCGTCCGCTCCGTCGTCGCAATCTCCCGATCGGGATTCGCCGCGAACGACACAAAATCATGCTTCCCAACAAAATAACTCGCCGCCTTCCTCATCGCCTCCACATCCATCTCACGATGTGTAAACGCCCAATACGGCGCCATGTGCGGTGGCAAAATCTCCGCCGCATACAACTGATAACGATACTCCTTTCCAATCGCCGAAAGCCGCGCGTCAAATCCCTCCGCCGCATACGCCGCCTTCAAAACCCTCACCGCCATCGGCAACTGCGCATTCATCGCCCTCACCAAATTCTTCGGCGGAATCGGCCTCGTCAAATGAAAGTGCGCCATAAACCCCTTCGCATGCACCCCAGCATCCGTCCGCGACGAACCATACACCCTCACCGCCGCACCATCCAAACGCGTCAAAACCTCTTCCACAACCTGCTGAATCCCAACCGCATTCGTCTGATATTGCCAGCCCGAATACGCCGTGCCGTCATACGCAATCTGAACCTTGTATTTCCGCGGCACTTTCATTTCTTCTGATTCTGAAACAACTTCTTCAATTCCGCCACATGCGCCCGATTCGTCACTAAGACAGCATCCTTCGTCGTCACAACAACAACATCCTTCACACCCAAAACCGCCAACTTCGCCCCACGCGCAATACAAATGTTCCCCGCACCTTCCACAATCTGCACATCCCCACTCGCCACATTCCCATGCCGATCATGCGGATAATACCGATCAAACGCGCCATACGACCCCACATCGTCCCAACCAAAATCACCCTCCACAACCCCCACACGCCCAACCTTTTCCATCACCGCATAGTCAAACGACAACCGCGGCAACTTCTCATACATCGCCTCCAACTTCTTCCCGCGGCACTTCTTCCCCGCCGTCGCAAGCTCAATCAACTCCGGCGCATGCGCCTCAAACGCCGCACGAAACACACTCGCCCTCGCAATAAACATCCCCGCATTCCATAAATACCCCGCCTTCACATACCTCTCCGCAACCTCCGCCTTCGGCTTCTCCACAAACGTCCCCGTCGCTGGATTCACATACCCATATCCTGTCGCCGCATACGTCGGACGTATCCCAATCGTCACAATCTCCTCTTCCTTTATCGCCAGCCGTATCGCCTCCTTTACCGCCTCACGAAACTTCCCCACATGCGCCACCAACTGATCACTCGAAAAAACACCAATAACTGGATCACACGTCACATCACCCGCCGTCGCCAGCCCCACCCCCAACGCAACCGCCGCGCCAGTATCCCTCCGCATCGGCTCGCCCACAATATTTGCCGCCGGCAATTCACTCAATTCCTTCCGCGTCGTCCGCACCAAATTACGCGCCGTCACAACATGGACATCCTCCGCCGCGCACAATCCCTTCAGCCGCATAAACGACTGACGAATCAATGTATCGCCACCGAAGACATCCAAGAACTGCTTCGGCTTAGCCGAAGTCGAAAGTGGCCAAAAGCGTTCGCCGCTCCCGCCAGCCAATATGACAGCCCTAAAATTCCTCATGCCCTATATTATACCATATTTCCGCCGCGCATTCAATCCCCTTCCGCACGACTTTAATATGTTATTGCTCTTGCTGAATAATCCAAATGTAAATGGTCCCCAGCTTCTTAATCGTCGCGGTCCCGTATCCCGTACCATCAATAATAACGCCCGTCACACTCGCTGAATAGGATTTCAAGCGCCCATTCACATTTGTATACACCTTGAATGACCCCTTGAACGTACCATTCTTCGCCGTATAGCTTAGTTTCAATGCCGCGGGATTGTCCTTCAATTTCGATTCATCCACAACCCCATTTTTGAGCGCCACCTTCCCCGCCTTCGGAAGCGTCCATTTCGTACCACTCACGGTGAAACGCATATTGGTGGGGAAATACTTTTCATACGTATCGTCACCCAATAGTCCTGGAAGCGTTTCAAACTCGCCATTGAAAATTGCCGCGCCCGTAAGCCCGCCCACATAACCCGAAGCGTAACTTTCAACGCCATCAAGCCCAACAAGCACAATCTTCCCCGTCGTTTGATGAATCCACACATTGAAAGAAAGTTGAGCCGTTTTCTTATTAATCAAAACAGGAATAACACACCATTCTTCGCCAATGACAAGCTGCGCAGAAGCACTCACCTTTGTCCCATTCGCAAGATTGACCACAACCTTCGTCTTACCCTTCGTACCAATCGTGAGCGAAACCGTGTTCCAGCCGCCATCCCCTTCCCACGCAAGCGCAAGCGCACCCTTCGCCTTCAGCTCATTCACCAAATCCGTCGCGGCACTTTTTTCTGCCTTATCCTTGGACGAAAAATAATCACGCGCACCATCAATCGTATAATCCTCAAATGTGCCGCGGAGCCCTTCCGCACCCAACTCAATCACAAGCCGCCGCCCATCTTTTGCCGTCACATCCAACGTCGCATCCACAACATTCATCTCACCTTTGATCGTCACCTTCTTTTCCCCAAGCAATTGAATCGCGGCAGAAATTTTAGATGTGGTCAGCCCTGTTTTCTTATTCGTTTTTTGCTTGGCGGCCTTGACCTGAATTGTGCCACACGGCGTAAAGTCATCCCCTTTGTAAAGGTAGCCATTATAGACTTGTGCCGTGACAAGATTGACAAGCCCAATTTCATTCGTCGGCGCCAAATAACAATCTGCCGCGCTACTTGAATCGGACTTTGGCGTCGGCTTCGGCGCAGGCCCCTTGCTCTTTTCCTTGACCGTCAGCGTACCTTCAACTTTCGCAATCACATAATTTTGCTCACGCGTTTTCCCATTGAAGAAATAGGTGAACGTGTTCTTCGATTCGCCCACCTCCGTTTGCGTCCCCGAATATTCAACCGTCACACCTTCGCCCGTAACAAAGCCATCCCCCGCAATCGATACCTTCTCCGCAACAAGCGCCACACCATCATATTCTTTCGTCGCGCTCCCACTCGTCAACGTCACCGACCGCGGCAAAATCGTAAGATTCGTAACCCCCACAATCGAATCATACCCTTCCACACTCAAACAATAATGAACAATGTTCGTCCCCGCATTCATCGCATAAATCACATTCGTCGTCCACTCCCCATCCTCGCCCAACGCATACGAAATCACCACACGCCGCGAAGGAACTTTCACCGTAATCGAATGTGCCGCGCCATCGTAAAGCCCCTCATAATTTTCAACGACAGGTTCAATGTTCTCAAAATCAAACCGCATCGAAAGCCCATACCACAAGCCCTCCGAATCAATCTCGCGTTCCCAGGACTCCACATAATTCAACGTGTAAACTCCAACCGCATTCGTTGCAATTCCTTCAAACGTATCCGCCTCACACACACACGGCGCACCTTCAAAATTAATCCTCCCAAGCGCCCCGCACCCACTAAATGCACTCCCTCCAATTTGCTGAACGCCATCACAAATCGTAACCTCCGTCAAATTCGTCATCCCCGCAAACGTCCAATTATAAACACTCGCAACTTTGCGCGGCACAATCAAATTCGTCACCGCAACACATCCCTGAAACGCATGCGCCCCCAATCTAATCAGCCCCTCCGGCAACACAACGTCCGCAATCGCCCCACATCCACTAAACGCAAAATCCCCAATCGTAACAACACCCTCAGGAATCTCAACCCCCGCCAAATCGCAGCAACCTTGAAATGCATACGCACAAATGTTCGTCACGCTCGAAGGAATCTTAAACGCATCCTCCTTCGTTCGCTCGCACCACAAAAGCTCCGTCATCCCCTTATTATAAAGGACCCCATCCACCATCGTATAAGCCGCATTCCCCTCCGCAAGACTCAACTCAACCTCGCTCGAATACGCAAATGCACCCACCCCAATCGATTCAACACCCGCCCCAATCTCACACGTCGCCAAGTTTCGACACGATGCAAATGCCCACGCGCCAATCTCCTTCACACTCGAAGGAATCACCACATCCTTCAATCGCGCACAATCGCTAAACGCGCTTTCCCCAATCATCACCAAATCTTTCGGCAACACCAAATCCTTAAGCCGCGCACAACGATAAAACGCCCTCGCCCCAATGTTCGTAACCGCATCAGGAATCGTCACCTTCTCAAGCTTGGTACACTCCTCAAATACACCATCCGCAATCGCAACAACAGGATAAAGATCATCCGTCCTTTCAGGAAGGGTGAGAGACGTCTCTTCCCTCGCACCATAAACATGCGTGAGCGTTGCAGTCCGATTATTTTCGTCCTTCTCATACGAAAAAGACACCTCCGCCCACAACGTGAGGAAGCTCCCCACGAGGCCCCAAACTATGCTCGCAAATATAAACTTTTTCATGATTCAACCTTCTTCTCAGAAACTGCCTATAATTATACCAAATTTCGCGCGCCTAATCAAGTGGAAATATTAAAAAATTTTACTAACACCTTTGGCCGAAAATATGGTATAATATTATCTTTGCCGCTATTGCTTCCATTGGTGCGCCATCTAACACCCCTCCGCAACCATTCATCAGCCACCCCGCGCTTTGCCCCCCCATCGCGTAAGCAACCTAACCTCTCTCCACCTAAATGCGTCCATCCTTGCTTCCGCCTTCAAGCCTGTCCAACCTTCGCAGGGGTGCACCATCTAAACCAGCTCCCTTGGCTTAATATTATCATCCGCCACTAAGTTTGTCCAACCAACGCGGGGGCGCGGGGGTGCAACCCCCGTTCTCCTTGTTTCCCTACTTCTCGGGTATTCCCTTCGCGTAAGCAATCTAACCTCTCTCCACCTAAATGCGTCCATCGTTGCTTCCGCCCCAAAAGCCCCGCACAACCAACGTAGGGGCGCGGGGGGCGCCGCCCCCCGAAACCTTGGGTCGCACCCTTGTCCTGTGCC
>CAVGIZ010000092.1:0-9564 GCA_963629255.1 Anaerovoracaceae bacterium | reverse complement strand
CTCCACATTTGCAACGGTGCGAACGCCGCTTTTGAGATTGATCGCACCTGTGGATTCTTTATCGCTTCGGGTGAAGACCGTGCTGCAAGAGAATTTGCGAAACGGACGATGACCGTTGGCACGATTCCGATTATTATTGGGAGAAGTTGTGATACGCGAGAATTTCATGAGAAGACTGTTGCCTCTGATGTGATTTCGGCGGCTGAACTTATTTGTCAAACTCATCGTAGCCCTGCGGATTATTCTTTGCGTTGCAAAGAAACGCAAAAGACGCGGAGTAACGGTTCTAAGCCGATTTCTCGAAGGCTGAAGATTGCTGGTGTTTTTGACAAGTTTTCTGAGGACTGCTTTGGTGCTGAGGCGGATTTGAGGTTGGTAAATCCTGATGATTGGGAAGATGTCATCCGAGATTTCAAACCGGATTTTCTCATGGTTGAGTCCGCTTGGAATGGGAATGGAGGAAAGTGGCAGTATCTAATTGGAACCTATGGGGGATCTAAACGCGATAAGCTCAGGGAAATGGTTGCTGGATTTCGGGCGGCAGGAATTCCTACTTGCTTTTGGAATAAAGAGGATCCTCCGCACTTTGACAAGTTCATTGAAGCGGCGGCGATGTTCGATTATGTCTTTACAACGGATGAGAATTGCATACCTAAATATAAGGAAAAGATTGGGCATGATCGTGTGTATGCGCTCCCGTTTGCAGCCTCGCCGACTCTGCATAATCCATTTATGAAGGTTCCGCGAGATCGAGATGTCTGTTTCGCAGGGACTTATTACGCAGATCGTTTTGAAGATCGACGTAAACAAATGGATGTTCTACTTGATTGCGGGAGGGATTTCAAATTTGATATCTTCGATCGAATGTATGGAAACAAGAATCCTGGATACCAGAATTATCTGTTCCCGGAGCGATTCCGTCCGTTTATACGAGGCAAACTGGACTATGCCGACATGATAACGGCGTACCACCAGTACAAAGTCTTTTTGAATACGAATTCGGTGGTTGATTCGGGCACGATGTTTTCTCGGCGTGTGTTTGAGCTTCTTGCATGTGGCACGCCAGTAGTGACAACACCGTCAATCGGCATAAGGCGTTTCTTTGGAGATATTGTCGGGGAGATTACTGATGTAGAAAAAGGTAAAGCCCTCGTGCGTCGATTGTTGACAGACAAAGCCTATTACGAGCGAATTCGAAGAGCAGGAATACAAGAGGTTTTTTCCAAACACACTTATGCGCATCGGCTGGAGTTTGTTGCACAAAAGATTGGACTTGAATGGCATGCGGGCCCCTGTCGGATCGTATGGGATGAAGCAAAGAACGATTTCAATTGGAATCGAAAGTTGAAGTTCCTGTTCTGTGGGCATGATTTCAAGTTCCTGGCGCCGGTAATAAACTATGTTTCTAGTCGTGAAGATGTGGAGATAAAAATACAGAATTGTCGTGGACATGGATTGACGCAAGAGGAAACAGCCGAAGCAGAGAAGTTGAATGACTGGGCTGATATTGTTTTCTGCGAATGGGCTCTGGGAAATGCGGTATGGTTCTCGCGTCATAAACGGCCCGGGCAGTTGTTGATTGTGCGAATGCATCATCAGGAGTATTACAGTGGCAAATTGCCCTATCTGGATCAGATTGATTGGGATGCCGTTGATGCGCTTGTCGTCATTTGTCCAGATGCTGTCAAGCAAACCTTGAAGCGCTTTCCGTTTCTAAAGGATAAAATACATTTGATCTACAATCCGCTGGATATCGTCGCGCGCTTTAGTTTCAGCCGGGCGGCAGATTCTGTTCTCGCGCTTGGATTCGTAGGTATGGTTCCTTTTAGGAAACGACCTGACCTTGCGTTGGATATTCTCACGGGCACATTGTCGGCAGATAGGCAATTCGCTTTGCATATCAAGGGCAAGTGTCCTCAAGATTATCCTTGGATGTTGAACCGCAAGGACGAGATGGCTTTATACGAGCAACGGTTTTATGGGCGACTCAAGAGCTTTCCCGCAGGAATTGTTGTGTTCGATGGCTTTGATCCAGAACTTGGGAAATGGTATGCCCGATGTGGGTTCATTCTCTCAACAAGTGATTTTGAAGGCTCTCACCAGGCTGTCGCAGAAGGAATGGCACAGGGGTGCCTGCCGATTATTCGCAATTGGGAGGGGGCAGATCTCCTTTACCCGAAAGAATATCTTTGGTCCGATGTCAATGCAGCTGTGCGAATGATAGCACGTTACGTCGAGAATCCGAATGACTATTATTCAGCTTCTGAAGCTTGCCGTACCTACGCAGAGGAGAATTTTGAAGCGAGGAAGATTTGCCTTGACTATGATCGAATCTTCTCAAAACATAATTTGTGGCGAGGCATTGAGCGGACATTGCCAGTTCCTAGTCTTAAAATCGGGATATTGGCCTGGATCCCGCCGGGATGCCATAACGGCTATCGTGTTAGGGTAGAGCAATTTATCGCTCAGTATGTAAGGCTTGGACATGAAGTCACTTTATTTTGCCTTTATAAAGGCGGAGCATCTCTCGTTGCGATTGAACAACATCGGATGGAAATCGAGCGTCTTGGTTGCCGCGTGGAAGTCCTTGAGGCACCGTGGTTCTTCGCGATGGAGATCGGCAAGCCGGCCGATCAGATGATTGCACGCTCGTTAGCGCCGGCAGTAGAGACGTCTGGCATTGATTGGCTTCAATGTGAAGCTGCGTATTGCGGACGCGTCGGGTTGCAGCTTAAGCGACATTTGCCTATGTTGAAGGTGTCCTTCGACTGTCATGGTGTACTGCCTGAAGAGGCAGAAATGGGTGGCGCATCTGATTCGCGCGTCAAGTTCTGTTCTGAGATGGAACTTGATTGCTTGGAGAATTCTGATTATACGATATTTGTCTCGCATGCGATGCGTGCGCATTATATTCGCAAATACGGTGTCCTGAAGATTGCGTGCATTGTTCCTTGTTGTATTCGCGAACAAAGTTTGCGTGAGTCGATTCTAGATGAAGACGTGTTGCCCGAACTGCCTCAGGGACGTCCGGTGCTTGGTTATCTTGGAACTATGGCTACATGGCAATGCAAGGACGAGATGTTCAAGCTGTTCGGGAAGCTGCATCGTCTTTATCCAGAAATATTCTTCTGCGTACTTACGCCGGCTTCTGATCAACCGACTGCGCGGGCTCTACAGACGGCCAATGGCATTTCAGATTCTGATTGTCTGATCAAGGAATTACCTTTTGATAAGGTTCCTTCGGCATTGGTGAGATTCAATGCTGGCGTGATGCTTCGCAAAAAATCGCCAGTTAACAGTGCCGCATCGCCAACAAAATTCGGAGAAATGATTGCCGCGGGCGTTCCCGTGGTCACGACGGATGAGGTTGGAGATTACAGCGCGGATCTCAAGAAAGAAAACTTTGGCATCGTTGTGCCGTTCGACGAACTGGACTCTATGGACTTTTCTGACGAGACCTGCAAGAGCATCCACGACTTGCTCTTGCAGCGGCAGAACAATGATGTGTCGTTTATCAAGAAAACGTCTGACTACTGCCGTTCAAATCTCTTTTGGAGTGCACATGCTAAGAACCTAGTTCGGCAGTACTGGATGCTTTCCAATGTTAAAGTCTGAAAGGCTTCAGTATGAAACGATTTTATGTGATGATTGCATTGCTTTTGTTCTGGGCTTCTTCATATGCAAACGCAAACGAATTTGCAGTTGAAAGCGGATGTTTTTATGAATACACAATCCCTGGTGTGTATTCCGATGTTGATGCGACGAATACGAATCCAATAGGTATTTGTGTGGAGGGTATAGAGGCATGAAAAAGAAAATTCTCATCGTATTCGGGACGAGGCCGGAGGCGATCAAGATGGCGCTGGTCGTCAAGGCGTGCAGGGCGCGTCCTGAACTGGACGTTAAGGTCTGCGTGACGGCGCAGCATCGGCAGATGCTCGACCAGGTGATGGACATCTTCGGCCTGACGGCCGACTTCGACTTGAACGTGATGGCCCCGAACCAGACGCTTACTGACGTGACCTGCAAGGTGCTCAAGGGCATGGAGGGCGTGTTCGCGCAATGGATGCCTGACATGATTCTCGTGCAGGGCGACACGACGACGGTGATGGCGGCGGCGCTCGCGGCGTTCTATCACAAGATTGCCGTCGGACACGTCGAGGCGGGATTGCGGACGTGGAATGTCTATTCGCCTTGGCCCGAGGAGATGAACCGCCTGATTGCCGGCTGCCTCGCGACACTTCACTTTGCGCCGACGCCGCGTTCGGCTCAGAATCTCCTTAAGGAAAACAAAGACTCGACAAAGGTGTTCGTGACGGGGAATACTGTGATCGACGCTCTTCATGAAGCGGTGAAGATTATGGACGGCGATTCCGCGCTCAGAGCAAGGCTTGCGGCGCAGTTTCCGTTCCTCGACGCTTCGAAGCGGCTCATTCTCGTGACTGGACATCGCCGCGAGAATTTTGGAGATGGCTTCATCCACATCTGCAACGCGATTCGGCGCGTCGCTTCGCGTCCGGACGTTCAGGTCGTCTATCCGATGCACATGAATCCGAATGTTCGCAAGCCCGTGACGGAGATTCTGGGCGGACTTGGCAACGTACACTTGATTGAGCCGTTGGACTACCTGTCGTTCCTCTACATGATGCGGCAGAGCTATTTAATTATGACCGACTCGGGCGGTGTGCAGGAAGAGGCGCCTTCCCTCGGCAAGCCCATCATCGTGATGCGCGACACGACTGAACGTCCCGAAGCGGTGGACGCTGGGACTGTTATTCTTGCGGGGACGGAGACTGAGGCGATGGCAAGCGCGGCGGAGCGTCTGCTGGACGACAAGGACTTCTATGACAAGATGGCGCAAGCCGTGAATCCCTATGGCGATGGGCTCGCCGCTCGTCGCATCGCGGAGATTGTTGCGACGGGCTCGACTTCTCTCTAGGCAGGTGGCAATGGGTTCTTACTACCAGAAGTTTAATGTGCGAATTGGAATCGTCTGTGATACGATTCTCTATGAGTCGCTTCGAAGCGCGGCAGATTTCACGTATCTGTCGCAGGCAAATTGGCGTTGCGAGCTCGACGGTCTTGATCTGGTGCTGATTGCTTCCACCTGGCGTGGAATTAAGGATGACGACTGGTATGGCGTCGGGCGTATTGGCGACGTGATGCGTGCGCAATTGCATGAGTTGATTGCGGAGGTGAAGAGACGCGGAATCAAGACTGTCTTTTATTCTAAAGAGGATCCGCCGAACTACAAGGTGTTTCTTGATTACGCCAAGGAGTGTGATTTCATCTTTACATCGGCTGTGGAGATGGTTGATTCCTATCGTAGGGACTGTGGACATGATCGGGTGGGCGTTCTCAAGTTCTGCTGCAATCCCGATCATGACAACCCCATTGGATGTATGGACTCCGAGAAGATTTCGGGCGCAATTTTCTCTGGTAGTTGGACTGTGAAATATCCGCTACGTTGTCGCGACCTCGCGGCAATATTGAGTGGGATCATTCGCGCGAAGCAGAACTTGTGCATCGTCAACCGCAATAGCTTTCGCGAGCACTCTCCGACTTATCGTTTTCCGCGGAAGTTCAGCCGATTTGTGCGACCCTTGTTGCCGCATGCTGAGCTGGCCGCTTTGCATAAGCAATACGAATGGTCGGTGAATGTCAATTCTGTCACTTCAAGTGAGACGATGTTTGCCGCGAGATGCTATGAACTTCTGGCGAGCGGGAGTCTTACGATGTCCAACTTTAGCATTGGGATGTTGAAGGAGTTGCCCGAGATTGCGATTGTTGATACGCCGAAATTTGTCAAGATTCTACTGGCGCGAATGGATGATGCGGCGAAGACAATCCTGCGACGTGCGGGGGTTCGTCGGGCGATGTCAGGAAACACCTGCTATGACCGCGTGGCGCAGTTGCTGACGGCGGTCGGAATCAAGGCGGAGCTTCCGCATCCAAAGGTCGCTGTGGTCATTCCAAATACCGATGCCTCGCT
Organism: Anaerovoracaceae bacterium; assembly: GCA_963629255.1. GTDB lineage: Bacteria > Verrucomicrobiota > Kiritimatiellia > RFP12 > UBA1067 > UBA1067. The sequence goes on along the minus strand of CAVGIZ010000092.1, from coordinate 3,572 downwards.
TGAGGAGATGTTCAAGAGTCAGAGTTATGGGAACGTAACGCTTGTTGTTGGCGAGGAGAATGCAAGGAGTCTGGACGGCTTTGACTATGTCGCCTATTGGAAGGCGGGCGAAAAATATGGAGATTATTTTATACAAGATCTTCTCGACGTCTTCAAGTATGCGGACGTTGATTTTGCTGTCGAAGGAGATAGGGTCTATTCTTATACGAATCAGACGGTTTCTGGTCGGACTCTGTTTCGAGTCGGTGCAGATGACAAACGCGGCTTTTCGATTGGCAAGACGAGATGGAGCGCAGAAGAGGAACGTCAGTTGGTAAAAAGCATTCATGAAATAACAGTTCATCCAAATCGTAATCCAAACGAATATCGTGCTCCATTGGTTATTCGCGCCCTAGCCTGTCTTTTCGACAATGGGCTTCTTTATACGATAAAGCGCATCATAAGAGGTCGTTGCACATAGCGACCATAGATGCCAAGTCACGGCTCATTAGGGGGGGTTGAAGTTTGGTCTGAAATATGGTATAATACACGGCTGTGATTGCGTATATTAGAGGCGAACTTATTGAGAAGGAACCGATGCGGGCTGTCGTTGAGGCGGCTGGCGTCGGGTATGAGATTCTTATTCCTCTTTCCACGTTTGATCGATTGCCGCGGGTTGGTCAGGAAGTCAAGATTTTGATTGCGCATATTGTGCGGGAGGATGATGAGATTTTGTTTGGGTTTGCGAGCGCGGCAGAAAAGGTGATGTTTGGGAAGCTCGTGGGCGTGAGTGGGGTTGGGCCGAAGATTGCGCTTGCGATTTTGTCGGGGTCGTCGATAGGTGAATTGAGTTTGGCGATTGCGAGTGGGAATGCGAAGCGGCTGGCGTCGATTAAGGGTGTTGGGAAGAAGACGGCGGAGAAGATTTGCATTGAGCTTAAGGACAAGGTGAATGCGCTTGAGGGTTTGTCGACGGAGCGTGGGAAAAGTGCCGCGGCCTCGCCGATGTTGCATGATGCGATATTGGCGTTGTCGGCGTTGGGGTTCAATGAAGAGACGGCGAACAAGATGGTGAGCGATGCGATTGCGGCGAAGCCTGACGCGGCAGATGTTGAGACGATTGTTCGCTTGGCGTTGAGTGGGGGGAAGAAATGAGTGGGATTATTTTACCACTGAATACACTGAAATGCCGAGCTTGCGCTCGGCACACAGAACAGATTTTGGTCAAGCACAGCTTGACCATCAGCGCTAGGAGCGCGGGTGTTTTTAGTTGTGTAGAAGAGTAGAGATTTTAGACATACAAATAAAGGAAAGAACAAATGAAGAGATTAGTGATTAGTTGCGTTGCGATGGTTGCGGTGTGGAGTGCGTGGGCGCTGGAGCGGGTGAATCTTTGGCCAGAAGGGAAGATGCCGTACTACCAGGACCATCAGGTGGGCGCGATGACGGATGAGAAGTTTGATGATGCGTCGAAGCATCGGATGGCGTATGTGGAATGGTTTGCGGCGCCGACGAATGGTCCGGCGAAGGGGTGTATGATTTTGATTTCGGGTGGTGGATATTATTCGTGTTGTGATGTGGGGCTGGTGAAGGAGGTGTGGGCGCCGCGGTGGACGGAGCTTGGTTTTCAGTGTGTGAATTTGGTGTACAGGACGCCGCGGCCGAAAGGGTTGCCGTATTATTTGACGGCGTGGGCGGATGGTCAGCGTGCTGTGAGGTATGTGCGGAGTCAGGCGGCGGTGCGTGGGTTTAATCCTGAGAACATTGGCGCGATATCGATGTCGGCGGGTTCGCATTTGAATGTGCTCCTTGCGACGAGTTCGCAGACGAGGGCGTATGAGAGGGTGGATGAGTTGGATGAGGTGCCGTGTCATTTGAATTTTGCGTTGACGTGTGCGATTGCGTATGATTTGACGGATGGGCTTGGTGGTCCGAACACGCGGGATGGGGACGCGGTGGATGTGAAGTTGGATCCGGCGTTTAAGTTTGATGCGAAGACGTGCCCGATGTGGATGTCGCATGGTGGGGTAGATCCGTATTCGCCGTTTGCGTCGACGCAGGTGTACAGGCAGTTGCGGCGGATGGGGATTCCGGCGGAGGTGCATTTGTATCCGGACAAGTGGCATGGTGCGTATGGTTTGGAGCGTGCGGTTGAGTTTGTGCGGCAGATGGGGTATTTGGGGAAGTTGGCGCCGGAGGAAGATTTGATGGCGCGATTTGGGAATGACGATGCGCGTAAGAGTTATGAGAAGGCGGCGATTTGGCCGGAGGGGAGGATGCCGGATGTGCGGACGAATCAGTGCATGCCGTATTTGGAATGGCACACGCCGAAGGTGTTGAAGACGAAGGCGATTCAGATTATTTATTCGGGTGGGTCGTACATGGTCAATGGGACGGATGGATTTGAGGTTGCGCCGTTGCGGCGGTATTTGAATGAGAAGGGGATGACGGTTGTGACGATGAGGTATCGGACGCCGCGGCCGGAGGGGTTGGCCAAGCATACGACGGCGTGGCAGGATTTGCAGCGGACGATTCGGATTGTGCGGAGCGAGGCGGCCAAGCGGGGGTTGGACCCGAATCGGATTGGGATTATGGGGTCGAGCGCGGGTGGTCATTTGACGTTGATGGGCGCGACGAGTTCGAAGAGGAGGGCGTATTGGGAGATTGATGAGATTGATAAGATTCCGTGCAATGTGCAGTGGGCGGTGGCGATTTATCCCGCGTATGCGCTGACGGATGGTGCGGAGAATGGAAACACGACGGGCGGGAATGATGATAGTGCGCGGCCTGTGCCGGAGTTCTCGTTTGATGTCGCGACGCCGCCGATTTTGTTCATTCATGGCGATGCGGATGGATGGGCCGCGATGAATTCGGTGAAGTGCTGGGAGCAGTTGAACCGAATGGGCATTCAGGGCGAGGTGCATACGCTTGCGACGCGGCAGCATTGTTTCCAGCTGAAGGCCGCCCCTGGCACAGGTAGCTACACGTGGATGGACCGCATTTGGGAATTCATGACCCACAAGGGCTATAATAAGTAAGGGTCAAGTTCGAGATGATGGTTGGGCTGGGGCTCGCTGGTAGGCTTGGCTTGTGTAAACGTGCACTTCGGTTCGGGGCAACGGTACTCCCCATTCCCTTTCGGGCGATTTCGGCGTCCATTGCACCGCTCGACGTACACGAGTACGTCTTCGGGTGCAAGTCCTGCCGAACTCGCCTCGCCTTTGAATGGGTCCGTTCCGCTGCGGCCCCGAACCGAAGTGCGGTTAGCCATTGCTGGTCGAGTTCGTCGTGGTCGGCGGCATTTCGGTCTCGCTCCCGGGCGAATCGTCAAATGCTCTCGTGCCTCTTGCACGCGAGGCATCGCACAATACGGCGTCGTCGGAATACCGACTCCTTGTCTTGTGCGCGTCTCGCGGCAATAGACTCGAACCGCATTTTCCTATCGCCCTTAGCTCGACACTCAACGCCGCCTCCCGCTCCTCAGAATGGTTCTTTTTGTATTCTTTTCGCCGTAAAAGGCTAACGCTAGGGGGATTACTGGGGGACGTCAGGTGGGTTAGGGGGTGAATTTAGGTTAATCTTGGCAAGATTTT
>CAVGIZ010000091.1:0-9684 GCA_963629255.1 Anaerovoracaceae bacterium | reverse complement strand
GGGTGCGCTTGCAGGGGCTGGATGCTCGCTGATGGGCAGTGGCGTTGGAATGACGATACACTGATAGGGAATACGCTGGTTACAGCATTGATCTTTGACAATTGAATCGTTTTTGAGAGATGGATGGGTGGGATGGCGAAGAGGGTCGCGGAGGGTTCGAGAGGCGCGATTAGGGTTTACGGCTGGTCAAATGAACAGGGGGAACACCTCATTTTGAGGAGTTTTGGCATATTTTTTGCTGGTTTTTAGATTTTGCACTGGTAATTTGGTCTGAAATATGGTATAATATGTAACGTTTTTTAGTTTTTCAAATCTTAAACGAGGTAAACTATGAGAATCGCGCAACATGTCCGTAAATTGGCGGCGTACGTGCCGGGTGAGCAGCCCAAGGCCAAGAACGTCATCAAGTTGAATACGAATGAAAATCCGTATCCACCCTCGCCTGCTTGTGGGAAGGTACTTTCTTCCTTTGCTCTTGAAAATCTGCGGAAATATCCGGATCCTCAGTGTATGGAGTTGCGCGCAGAGATTGCGAAGTTGCACGGGACGAAGATAGAGAATGTGCTGATTGGGAATGGGTCGGATGAGATTTTGGCGATGGCGACGCGAGCGTTCATGGAGAATGACGAATTGGTGGCGTCGTTGGATCCGAGTTATTCGTTGTACAAGACGGTGGCGGAGATTCGCGGGGCGGAATGGGTTGCGAGTGGAGATGGGTATTTGGGCGGTGCGGAGTCGGTTGGGCTTGACAAGCGTGCGGCGGTTTTCATGTGGGCGAATCCGAATGCGCCGACGGGGAATTGGGTGGAACCTGGGGAGATTGCGGCATTTGCGCATCGGTTCAAGGGTGGGGTTGTTTTGGTAGATGAAGCGTATGCGGATTTTGCGAAAGAGAACTGCATGAAGATTGCGACGAGTTCGTCGAATCGGAACATTGTTGTGGTGAGGACGTTGTCAAAGAGTTATTCGTTGGCGGGTTTACGTGTTGGGTATTGTGTGGGGCCGACGGATTTGATTGCGGCGATGAACAAGGTGAGGGATTCGTACAATGTGGACGCGATTGCGCAGGCGGTGGCGTTGGCGGCGTTGAAGGATCGCGCGTGGATGCAGGCGAATGTGAAGAAGATATTGGCGACGCGGCAGAAGTTCGTGGAAGAGTTGATTGTGCGCGATTGGGATGTTCCAGACACTGAAGCGAACTTTGTATTTGCGCGGCCGCCGCGGCCGCATCGGGCGAGTCAGATTTACACACGTCTGAAAGAGCGCGGCATTTATGTTCGGTTTTTCAAAGGGGTCAAGACAAGCGAGCGGCTTCGTATTACGATTGGTACGGATTCGCAGATGGCAAAGCTCCTGAAGGCACTCGATGAACTCGTTATCTAAGACAGATTACATGCCGCGTGAAGAATTGGCGCGGCTACAACTTGATAAGCTCCAAAAGATTGTCGCGTACGAATATGAGCGCGTCCCCTTCTTTCGCAAGAATTGCGATGCCAAGGGTGTGAAGCCGCGCGACATTGTGACGTTGAAGGACATTGCGAAGTTGCCGTTTATGAAGAAGACGGATTTGCGCGATGAGTATCCGTTGGGGCTGACGGCGGCGCCGATGAAGGAGATTGTGCGCTTCCATTGTTCGTCGGGGACGACGGGCAAGCCGATTTGTATTCCGAACACGATGGAGGATATTCGCGTGTGGTCGGATGCGACGGCGCGGTGTTTGGCGATGTATGGGCTGACCGATGAGGACGTGTTGCAGGTGAGCTATGGGTATGGGTTGTTCACGGGCGGCTTGGGTGCGCACTACGGCGGGGAGAAGCTGGGGTGCGCGGTGTTGCCGACGGGCGCGGGCAATACCGAGAAGCAGCTGATGTTGATGCAAGATTTGGGCGTGACGGCGATTGCGTGCACGCCGAGTTGGTTCTTGCATGTGATTGAGGTTGCGAAGAATTTGGGGATTGATTTTCGCCGCGATACGAAGTTGAAGCATGGCATTTTTGGCGCGGAGCCGTGGACGAATGAGATGCGCGATAAGATTGAGGCGGCGACGGGAATTGTGGCGCATGACATTTATGGGCTGACCGAGATTTCGGGTCCGGGCGTGGCGGGCGATTGCGCATGTTGCCGCGGCAAGGGCTTGCATGTTTGGGAGGACCATTATTATCCGGAGATTATTGATCCGGAGACGCTCGAGCCGCTGCCCGATGGCGAAGAGGGCGAGTTGGTGTTCACGACGCTGGATCGTTTTGGCACGCCGATGATTCGGTATCGGACGCGGGATTTGACGACGTTGCAGAAGGAACAGTGTGCGTGTGGGCGGACGATGCGGGTGATGAATCGCATCAAGTCGCGTTCGGATGACATGCTGATTATTCATGGCGTGAATGTATTTCCGAGCCAGGTTGAGTCGGCGCTCCTCAAGATTCCGGAGATTGCGCCGCACTATCAGATTGTGCTCAGCTCGACGGAGACGATGGACTTGTTTGAGATTCGCGTGGAGTTGCAGCCGGAGTCGTTCTCGGATGATATTCGCACGTTGGAGACGTTGCGGAAGAATGTCCTCGCGGTGATTCGCCAGATTATTGGGCTCAGTCCAAAGATTACGCTGTGTGCGCCGAACACGTTGCCGCGCAGTGAAGGCAAGATTCGCCGCGTGGTGGACAATCGCAAGAAGTAAGTGCCGCGGAGATGAAGAGTTTTTTCCAGAGTGTGCGTAAGCACATCGACAAGCTGGATGCGACGCATTTGCGTGAGCAGTATGCGCTTATTTCGGATGAAGTCGATTTTTTGGATACGCTCTTTGAGACGATTGACCGCGGCATTATTGTGTTGGATGCGAAGGGGGAAGTGACGCGGAGTAATCCCGCGGCGAAGGCGCTCCTCGGGATGGACGCGGAAGACGCGATGCGGGGTTTGGATGTGCCGCTGGGGAAGATGAGCAAGCGCGAGATGATGGTGTCGTATCCAGAAGAGCGGAGCTTGGAGATGCAGACGATTCCGCTGGTGGATGGTGGAACGCTGGTGTATCTGAGCGACACGACGGCGCAGAAGGCGCGGACGGAGGAGGAGTTGAAGCGGGGCGCGAGCGAGGCGGTGAAGGGTTTGGCCGCGGGGCTGGCGCATGAGATTGGCAATCCGCTCAATGCGCTGTCGCTCAATTTGCAATTGATGCAGCGCTCGGACGTGAAGGAGCCGGAGATGATTGCGACGTGCCGGCAGCAGATTGCGCGGCTGGATGGGATTATTCGCGGGTATTTGACGGCGCTGAGGCCGACAAAGCCGAACTTGATGCCAGGGTCGATTGCGGAGCCGTTGAAGAATTGTTTGGCGACGTTGAAGCAGCAGTTTGAAGAGCGGAAGATTTCGGTGGTCCTGGATGTGCCCGCGGCAGTTCCGTCGGTGGCGCTCGATGTGAATCAGATGGAGCAGGTGTACTTCAATTTGATTAAGAACGCGCTGGAGGCGATGCAGGATGGCGGGACGATTTCGATTGCGGTGACGGCGGACGATAATGATGTGGCAATTGCGTTTCGTGATTCGGGGCATGGGATGACGGCGGAGCAGTTGGCGCATTTGTTTGAGGTGCATCGCACGACGAAGGAGAAAGGCTCGGGGTTGGGCTTGATGATTTCGTCGCGGATTGTGCATGATCATGGCGGGACGATTGGGGCGGAGTCGAAGATCGGCGAGGGCACGGTTTTCACGGTCAAACTGCCGCGGTTGGAGCGGCGAATCAGGGAGCTCAAATGAAAGTAAAAGTCCTGATTGTTGATGATGAGAAGCCGACGCGCGATGTGATGGCGAAGGTGCTGAGCGCGAAGTATGAGTGCTTGACCGCGGCGGATGCTGAGCAGGCGATGAACGCGATTGCGGCGAACCCGGATTTGGCGTTGATGATTTCGGATGTGCGCATGCCGGGCGAGGATGGGATTTCGCTCTTGAAGAAGGCGAAGGCGGCGAACCCGGCGATGGCTTGCATGTTGCTGACGGCATATGGAACGGTGGACTTGGCGGTCGCGGCGATGAAAGATGGTGCGGATGATTTCTTGACGAAACCGATTACCGATTTGGATCAGCTGGAGATGCGGGTTGCAAAGGCGATTCGCACACGCAATTTGGAACAGCAGGTCAACGATTTGAAGTCGCAGTTGGATGGGCGGCTGGCGGATTTCACGGGGCGTTCGCCTGCGATGCAAAAGGTGTATCAATTGATTCGGCAAGCGGCGCCATCGTCTGCGAATGTATTGATTGAAGGGCCGAGCGGGACGGGCAAGGAATTGGTGGCGCATGCGTTGCATTCGTTGTCGCCGCGCGCGAGTGGGCCGTTTGTGGCGGTGGAATGTGCCGCGCTGTCCGCGACACTTTTGGAGAGCGAATTGTTTGGCCATGAGAAAGGCGCGTTCACGGATGCGATTCGTCAGAAAATTGGGCGGTTTGAAGCAGCGAGTGGCGGCACCTTGTTCCTCGATGAAATTTCGGAGATTGATCCGTCAACGCAAGTTAAGTTGTTGCGGGTATTGGAAACGCGCACGTTCCAACGCGTGGGCGGGACGGAAGATATCAAGGCGGACATTCGCATTGTGGCGGCCACGAATCGGGACTTGGCACAATATGTCGCGGAAGGAAAGTTTCGTGAGGACCTTTATTATCGGCTGAATGTGATTGATATTCATTTGCCAGCATTGAAGGATCGGCCCGGCGACATTGCCCTTCTTGTGTCGCGGTTCTTGAAAGAATTTGCTGCGGAGAATGGTGGGCGTGTGAAAGGCATTGATGCGCCCGCGTTGAAGATGCTCGAGGATTATTCGTGGCCAGGCAATGTGCGGCAACTGAGGAATGTCATTGAGAAGATGGTTGTGCTCGCGATGGGCGAGAAGTTGACGGTCGATGACGTGCCGATGGAAGTGCGCACAACGACAACGCCTGCTCCAACCAAATCTGCCGCGGAGCCGACTTCTTCGGGCACGCTCGAAGACATTGAAAAAGCACGCATCCTCGCGACCATCGAATCGTGCAAGGGCAATAAATCAAAGGCCGCGGAGATTCTTGGCATCTCGCGGCGGACACTCCATCGAAAGTTGAATGCATGGAAGATCAACTGAAACCAGAATACCCAACCGAGCAGTTGACGGTGCGCAGTCGGATCTTGAAGATTCCGGGATTGAAGCTCATCAAGAAGATTGGCGTGGGCGGGATGTCGACGGTGTGGAAGGCGTGGGATATTGCAAATCAGCGGCTCGTGGCGGTCAAGATTTTGAATCGTGAATTTGCGGAGCGCGGCGAAGATGTACGGGCGTTTCGGGCCGAGGAACGCAATATGGAGAAGTTGCGCCATCCGGGGATTGTTGAAGCGTACGATTTCAATAATGGCAATGGCAATTGGTTCCTCGTGATGGAATACGTGGATGGCTACACATTCGCGGATTTGCTCAAGCGCAAGCAGCATGTCAAGGAAGAGGATTGCCTTCTCATTTGTCAATCGGTTGCGGTCGCGCTTGATTATGCTTGGAATGATTTTGGTATTGTCCATTGCGACATCAAGCCCGAGAACATCATGGTCAACACGGAAGGCGAAGTCAAGCTCACCGACCTTGGCATTTCCTACGAATTCAAAGACTTGAAAGATGGTGTCAAAGAAGTGCCCGATCATGTGACGGGTACGCCCGCCTACATTTCACCCGAGCAGATTTATGGTGATGTGGAACTTGATTGCCGCACCGACATTTATTCCCTTGGCGCGACGCTTTACCATCTCGCGACAGGCCGCGTTCTTTTCCCTGGCCTTGATAATGACGCCACGATGCGCGCCCATTGCGATGAAGCCACGCAAGCTCGCGACCCGCGGCTCTATCGCCCCGAACTTTCACAAGGCTTTGCACAGCTCCTAGAAGCGATGCTCGTCAAGAATCGTGACGACCGCATCACCACTTGGACCGACGTCTACAACATGTGCAAGGACATCGAAAACGGCGTAATCTTCAAGCCACGCCCAACGGCTGGCGCCTCCTCAATTTTGCTGGCCAACTAAGCCCGTCAAAAACGCGCTCGCATCCGCCGTCACACGATCCGTCAACGCAGACAAACACCAGCTCTTGGCGTAGTCCGGCTCCGACTTATCATAGCACGCAATCCCGAAAAGCGGAATCGGCGAGAACATCGAAACTTCATAACGCTGGCTGTAATCGCGGCTAAACAAAAGCCGCCCCGTATGGTTGTCGTAAATCTTCATCTTCGCGCCCCAGCCCATCCCAAAGTCGTCATACGTGAAGATTGAACACAGCCACCACAACGCCCTCAGCGAATCATCATTCGCCTCTTCATACGGCCCCGAAAACTTGACTTCCACAATGTAGTCAGCTGGGTTCGCCATCACATTGTACCCGCTCGATTCCATCAAGTTCTTGGCGCGCTCAAAAAACATATCCGTCGGCCGCTCTTGCGAAATTCCCGTACTCGTGCGCACCGTCGTGAACCCGCCTGGATGATAGTGCCGCGGCCCATACGAACCCGGCACATACACCGTCTCATAGCCCGTCACCCACACGACCTCGGTGACGGTCGCCTCATACCCACGCAACGCCACCGTACAATTCGTGACCGAACTCGCCAAGGGCGACATCTGCGTCGTTGGGTAGTCCGTCTCGCTAATCGTAAAACAGCCCGACACAAACATCCCCACCACCGCGACCAAAACTGCCGCGCCGCCGCACATGTACGCCCTCTTCATTTGCGAATTCCTTTCTTCTTCTTTAGTCCTTCAACGACGAAAGCTTCTTATAAACCGCATTCTCCGCCGTCGTCAAACCCGCCGTCACAAGCTCGTCATAGTAATAACGCAAGTGCCACGTCTCAACCCCAAACGCGTCCGCTTCCGACCGCTTCGTGCAATCCTTAATCGCCGCGAGATACTGCGCCTCCAAATCCTTCACGCGTGCCACCCGCGCCGGCGTCGCCTCATACCCAACAATCCGCCACGCCTCCAGCAACTTGAGCCCAACCTTCGCGCTACCAAACTTCGCATTATACTCACCTTCCAACTTGTCCGCAACCGCCTTGCGCAATTCCGCAACCTTCTCTTCCTTCGCATAATAATTACCATGCACCTGATTATCTTCCGGCCGCGGCAATTCACGAATCCACACATTCCGATAATGCACCGGGTTTCCATGGTCCTGGAACGCAATCGGCATCTTCGCCTCGCGCACCAAACCCGTATCGGCCCGCACCCGCTTGTACGTCGCACGCTGCCTCCATCCCGTCGGCCCATCAAACTGCCAATGATCCTGCACCACGACCCCATTGAACAACAACGTCAACGTCGCCGGCCGCGTCACCTCACCCTTCTCATTCTCAATCGGCGCATGGAAGATAATATCATACGAATTAAATTCACCCGGCGCACGGCACGGATTCACGAGCGGCGGATTCTGCCCATACACAGCCCCCGCCATCCCATCTGGATAATTCGGATTCTTATTCCCGCCCACAGCATCTGGATCCGTCTCATACGAATCCAAAACCTGCACTTCATAATTCCCCATCATAAACACGCCCGAATTGCCGCGCCCCTGACCAGACCCTTGCACTTGCGCAGGCGATGCCCACTCCACATGCAACTGGAAATCCGAATATTTCCCCTTCGAAAAAATGTATCCAGCCCCCGCGACAGAAATCAAATCACCCTTTTCATCCACCGTCCACTTCGTCGCCTCGCCCTTCGAATCGCACCAGTTCTCTTGAATGGACTTCGCCGTCCCATCAAACAAAACCTTCGCATCCGACGGCACCTTGCCCACATCCGCGACAATCTTCTTCACGCCCGGCCGATTATCATCATGCACCGCCCACGCATGCTTCGCATCCGGCGGCGCACCAAACTGATCCGCGCACACAGCCCCAGCAAAAACTGCCGCGGCCACACTCAAACATCCTGCTACCTTCATTTGTTTTTCCCTCTTTCTTTTTTAGAGTTGTTTTTAATTGTTCAAAATCTAGTTATTGATCCCCGCCCGATTCAAGCGGTAATTCATCATCCGCGGCGAAACCCCAAGCTCACGCCCCGCCGCCGAACGATTCCCATTGTGCCGCTTGAGCGCCCCTTCCAATATCCGCTTCTCCACCGCCGCCAGCTGCTCATCCAGCGTCATCGTCGCATCCGGCCTGAACGGGTCCTCCGCAAATTCCTCACACTGCAACGCTGGCGGCAAATTATAACTATGAATGCAATCATCCTTCGCCGTCAACACCGCACGCTCAATGCAATTCTCCAGCTCGCGCACATTCCCCGGCCACTGATACGCCTGCAACATATTAATCGCCGGCGCCGACAACTTCGTCACATTCTTCCCATACTTCACGCTCATCTTCGACAAGAAATGTTGCGCGAGCAATATAATGTCCCCCGACCGCTGCGCCAAATCCGGCACCGTAATCGGAAACACCGACAACCGATAATACAAGTCCTCACGGAACAACTTCTTCGCCATCAAGTCTTCCAAGTTCCGACTCGTCGCCGCAATAAACCGCACATCGCTCTTCAACTCTTCATTCGACCCCACACGCGAAAACGTCCGCTCCTGCAAAAACCTCAAGAGCTTCACCTGCACCGGAATCGACAAGTCCCCAATCTCATCCAAAAACAACGTCCCGCCATTCGCCGCTTCCGCACGCCCAATCCGCCTCTCCCGCGCATCCGTGAACGCACCCTTCTCATGCCCAAACAATTCACTCTCCACCAACGCCTCCGGAAGCGCCGCGCAATTCAACACCACAAACGGCTTGTCCTTCCGCTCCGACAACCCCTGAATCGCACGCGCCACAAGCTCCTTGCCCGTCCCGCTCGACCCACGAATCAACACCGTCGCACCACTCGGCGCCACCTGCCGAATCTGCTCATACACACTCAACATCTCGCGGCAGTTCCCAATCAACCGCCCTGGATGATCCGACAGCATATCCCGCAACTTCCGGTTCTCTTCCACAAGTGCCTCATGCTCCGCGCACTCTTCCCGACAAACTGCCGCGGCCTCCGCCGTGATGTTCGCAATAATTTCCAAGAGCGCCACATCCTTCGAAAGCTCCGCGGCATTTTCGCTCATCTCGCGGTCCACACTCAAGGTCCCAATCACCTGCCCCAAATGGATCAGCGGAACACAAATGAACGACAACGCCTCATCCACCGCCCTCGCCTTCGTCTTATTCAAAAACCGCTTGTCCTTCCTCACATCCGGCACCACTTCCGACTTCCCTGTCTTCGCCACAAGCCCCGTAATCCCTTCGCCAATATGATACCTCCCAAGCGCCCGCTCTTCCGCGTTCAAACTCTTCGTCGTCGCTTCAATCCGAAGCTCCTCACCTTCAAGCAACGTAAATGTGCCGCGCAACATCCCCATGCTCCGTTCAAGGACCTCAAGGACCTCGCTCAAAAGCAAGCGAACATTGTGTTCACGCACCACCGCAGAAGTAATCTCCTGCAGCACCTCTATCTCTGACGACACTTTGGCTTTCATTGGCTGTAAATTATACCATAAATCCGCCCAAAATTCAACTGGAAATATCAAAAACTTTTTCCGCCCCGTGTAAACCCCAACACCAAATCTCAACCGCCCCACGAGCGCACCCCAATTTCCCCGTAATCCAGCCGAGTTACGCGCGTAACCTAGCCGCGTTACGCGCGTAACCTAGCCG
>CAVGIZ010000090.1:0-9930 GCA_963629255.1 Anaerovoracaceae bacterium | reverse complement strand
GCAGATTTGGTTTTATAACTAATCAAAAATAGGGGATTGACCTAGAAAAAAAAAATATGCTATAATATGAGGCATCATAGGTGGATTAGGTTCGTTTGGCGGGTGACTGGAAGGGACGAAGTCCAATAAAACAAGAGGTAAAAGATAATGAAGCATAGTTGGTTGAAGGGTGCGCTGATGGGCGCGGCGGTTTTTTGCGGGTCGATGAATGGCTTCGCAAAGGATTGGACGTATACAAATGGAACGATTTCCGATGGGAATTGGGGTGCGAATGTGACGTGGGAGGAAGGGTCGAATGAATTGACGCTCAAGTGTACGTACACGAATTATGTGGGCGGGTCGACGGTTCTTGATTTGCGGGATATGGTTGTGAATGGGACGGAGATTACGAAATTGAAGATTGTGGGTTCGAGTGTTGCGAAGATTTTTCAATGGAATACGCCGCAGCCGGCGGGGTTTATGGCGAATCATTTGGTGGGCTTGAGTACGCTTTTTAGTTATGGGACGCAAGTTGGGCCGTTTTGGATTGAAGGGGATGAATTGGAGGCGATACCGGATGGATTCTTGAGTGGTGTGACGTTGACGAATACGGTGACGATTAAGTGCCCGAACTTGAAGTCGCTGGGGTCGAATGCATTTCGGTCGATTGCGGCTATTACGGATATTACGGTGCTGTGTCCGCCGTGTGTGACGAATATTGGTAGCTATGCTTTGACAGGGAATGGGAATGATCAGACCGCGGCAAATTATGCGCGAGGGAAGTTGGTGGTGACGAACTTGTGTGGATTGGGGTCGTATGCGTTTCAGTATGCGCGGATGGGGGAGTATGATTTGGCGGGTGGGATTGAAACGATTCCGGAAAATGCGTTTAATTCGATGTATCATGGGTATAGCGTTGGGCTTGGTGCGACGAATGTGGTGTTGAAGTTTCCGAAGTTGAAGACGATTGGGAAGAAGGCGTTTAAGGACTGTTCGGGATTGAAGAGGGTGGAGATCCATTCGAAGGTGTTGGAGTCGATTGGGGAGTATGCGTTTTATGGGGACATGTCATTGAAGGAGCTTGTGTTGGATGTGCCGAGTACGGTGCAGGTGGCGACGAATGTGTGGGATGGGCATTGGCAAGGGAAGGCGTCGATTTCGACGTTGTGGATGTGGAATGATGCGCCGAGTGCGGAGGTGTTGGATACGTTGGTGTTTACGTTGAAGGGGTCGGACACGACGAAGCCGTGCACGATTTATTGTTCGAAGAAGTTTTCTGGCTGGGCGGCGCTTGGCGAGGCGCATCCGGTGACGGAGGCAGAGAAGGCGTATATGCCGGAGGGATGTTTTGGTGTGTATGTGACGGCGGGTGGTGAGCGCAAGGCGTGGCTTGTGAAGTGGGCTTCGCCAAATGAGCCGCAAGGATTGTGCATCAGGATACAGTGACCCAAGGTTTCGGGGGGCGGCGCCCCCCGCTCCCCCGCGAAGGTTGGGCGGGGCTTTTGGGGCGAAAGCAACGACACTGGCATTTAGGCGGGCTTTGAAAGTTTGGAAGGTTGGTGGTCCAGCACAGAAGAGGCCGTCAGCGGTGGGGGCGCGGCGGTTTTTTCATAATTCTTTATTTACCCCCTTGACAGGGGACAAGAAAAAATGGTATAATATGTGCCATCAAAGGCAAAAAAGGATTTACGCTTATGAAGACGTCAGTATTTACTAGGGTTTGCGCTTTTCTTATGATTGGCGCAGGGGTTGTTTTTGCCGCAAACGGGGCGACTGTCAAGTGGACAGGAGGCGCGGGAGATGGTAAGTGGTTGACGGCGGGGAACTGGGATGGAGGCAGTGTGCCGGCGAGTACGGATGAGGTTATTATTCCAGCGAGTTCGGAGGCAATTACGATTACGTATGAGGCGTCGAGCGATTTTACGATTGGGTCGGGTGGGTCGGTGACGATTGGGGAGAATGTGACGTGGGTGCAGTCGGGTGGTAATAAGTGGTGGAATATTCAAGGCGCGCTGACATTGGAGAAAGGTGCGCAGATGCAGATTGGGACGTGCGGCGGGACGAAGTTTGCGGCGACGGCAGTTGTGACATTGAAGGAGGGGAGTTTGATACAGGTGAAGCATGCGAATGGAGGGTATTGGGATCAGGTTGGTACGTGGAAAGTGGATGGGACGGTTTATTCGACGGATACTTTGACTCCGAAGGCAACTGAGGTTCAGACGATTATTGAGCATTTGAATTTGGGTGAGACGGGGATGCTGGCGGGTATTAAGGAGATTCAGTGGTCTGGGGAGGCTGAGTTGAGTATTGATGGGACGTTGAGTTTTGGTGGGTTTACGTCGCAAGCGGCCGGGACGAGTGCGGCTAATAATGGTGTGACATTGAAGAAGGGGACGTATATTTTCCAGAAGAATACGGGCACGTCGTTTGCTGGGATGGTGACGTATATGAAGACGGGTACGGCGGCGGATACGACGTGGGTGGATGTGCCGAGTGGGGCGGATGTGGAGCTTGTGTTTGCGGATAGCTCGATTACCGCGACGAATGTGTTTGAGAAGATTAATACGTACAAGCGGGATAATGTTGATACGGCGAATGTGATTCGTCGGGATGGTGTGACGTATGCGGATGAGAAGGCGTTCAAGAAGGCGTTTGTGATTTCGGAGGGAACGGATGGTGTGCATGTGACGCCGAAGCGCGGCAGTTTTTGCATTCGGATAAGGTAAGAAGGTCGAGAGGTTTGGGAGGGTGGTGGAGCCGCGGCAGATTTTTTTGCCGCGGTTTTGTTGTGGCAATTGGGGCGGAAATATGGTATAATATACTTATGTTAAAGGACAGAGTGTCGTCTGCGCGGACGAGGATTATGGCGATCCTCGCGGTGGTGCTTTGTCCTGTGGTGGTTTGGGGGCTGGATATATCGGATCGGTATCGGTCGCCGCGAAATGGCGAGAGGGGTGTGAGGCGGTCGACAGAGTTGATTGTGCTACATACGACGGAGGCGCCGGAGAGGAGTAGTTTGAACAAGTTGAGTGATCGTGGTGAGGCGCATTATTGTGTGACGGAGGCGGGGCGGGTGTATCGGATTGTGGATCGGGATCGAGAGGCGTTTCATGCGGGGCGTTCGATGTGGAAGGGGAAGGAGGATGTGGACAAGTTTTCGATTGGGATAGAGTGTGTGGGGTATCATGACAAGGCGATGAGTGTGGTGCAGTTGGCGGCGATTAAGGAGTTGGTGAAGAAGTTGCAGGCGATGTATCGGTTGGGGGATGACAAGGTGGTGTGTCATTCGCATGTGGCGTATGGGGCGCCGAACAAGTGGCACAAGTTCAAACATCGTGGGAGGAAGCGGTGTGGGATGCTGTTTGCGACGCCGACGGTGAGGGCGAGATTGGGGTTGAAGACGCGGCCTGGGCGGGATGAAGATGTGGCGAAAAAGAGGCTCAAGAATGCGGATGCGTACTTGGCGAGGGTGTTGTATGGAAATGTCGACACGATGCGCGCGGCCTATCGGAACGTGCCGATTGGGGGTGAGACGGGAAATTCGAATGGAGGATTTTTTAGTTGGCTTGTGAAGAAGGAAGGGGCGGCCGCGGCGGGGAGTGGGAGTGGTGGCGCGGGGAATGTGCCGCGGAAAAATGAGACGGGTGTTGGGAAGAAGAAGGAGCCGAAAAAGTTGTCGCAAATTGTCGCGGCGCAAAAAGGCGGTTCGAGCGGAGGAGGGAAAAGTGCCGTGGGGGGCGTAAATAAAGGGGGAGAGAAGGGTGCGGCGCCGAAATCGGTGGCAGAATTGAAGGCGCGCGGTTGGACGAATGTTGGGCTGGTGAGCCAGGGGAAGACGGCGCACGCGCTCGCCGGAGCGAAATGGAACGCGGCAGATACTTATTACACGATTCGCAACAAGGTCATTGCGGGCAACACGCTCAATCCAAGTCGGATTGAAAAGGGTATGGCAGTTTGGCTGAAAAAATGATATAATATACGGTCAATGTCTAAGAAGATTAAGTTGACGAAGACGGAATTGAAGGCGCAGACGGATGCGTTGAAACGCTTCCAGCGCTTTCTGCCGATGTTGCAACTGAAGAAGCAGCAGTTGCAAAGTGAGATCGCGTCCATTGCTGCGAAGGCGGCGGAGACGCGAGCGAAGGAACGTGCGATGCGAGAAGCGTTGAACGGTCTTGTTGGATTGTTTGCGACGGATGAGGAGTTGTTGGCGGGGCTTGTGAAGGTGAAGGGGGTGCACACGGGCGCGGCGAATATTGCGGGCGTGACGATTCCGACGTTTGATTCGATTGAGACGGAAGTGAAGGACGTGGACAAGTGGGCGACGCCGGCGTGGATTGATGATGCGGTGGAGGCGACGGTGCAGATTTTGACGTTGCAGTGTGAGCGTGCGATTTATGAGGAGCAGCAGCGGCGCGTGACGGAGGAGTTGCACAAGACGTCGCAGCGCGTGAATTTGTTTGAGAAGGTGAAGATTCCTGAATGCAAGGAAGCGATTCGGGTGATTAAGATTGCGATTGGGGATGAGCAGACGGCGGCGGTGACGCGCGGGAAGATTGCGAAGTCGCGGACGCCACAGGAGGAGGTGGCAGCATGATTGTGAAGATGAAACATCTCGATCTGATTTGTGTGGCCGATGAGAAGGAGAAGACGCTGGAGGCGTTGAGGGAATTGGGGGTTGCGCATTTTGATTTGAGGTCGGCGCAGGGGGCGGAGGTGGCCGCGGCAGAAGGTGCGGCGCAGGACGCGGAGAAGGCGGTGCGTTTGATTTTGAAGGCGCGCGAGACGGTGGCGGCGGAGCCGGTGCGGGTGCATTCGGTGGAGGAGATTTTGAAAGTTGCCGCGGATCGTGAGGCGTTGAAAAGTGCCGCGGATGAGTTGGGGCGGACGATTCGTGTGTATGAGCCGTATGGGGATTTTGATCCGGAGCTAGTGAAGAAGATTCGCGCGGCGGGTGTGGATTTGAAGGGCGTGGCGGAGGTGCCCGAGGTGTTGCCCGAGATGCGGCTTGGGAAGATGCAGGAGAAGTTGGCGCGGATTGAACATTCGATTGAGCTGGATACGGCGCGCCTTGCGGGGTGCGATGAGAAGGCGATTTTGGCGAAGTATCCAGAGTTGGCGGATCGGATTGCGTTTGAAGAGGCGAAGGAGTTGATGGGGGCGCGCGGGGCGATTGCGGTGATTGCGGGCTGGGTGCCAGTGACGCTTGTAGAGAAGTTGCGCGAGGCGGTGAAGGCGAATGGTTGGGGCGTGTTGTTGAGGGAGCCGAGCGCGGATGAGACGCCGCCGACGCTCATAGAACCGCCGCGGTTGTTTAGGCCGGTGAAGGCGTTGTTTGAGGGACTGGGCGTGATGCCGGCGTATACGGAAGCGGATGTGTCGGTGCCGTTCATGTGTTACTTCTCGATTTTCTTTGCGATGCTGGTGGGGGATGGCGCGTATGGCGCGATTTTCTTGGCGGCGACGTTGTGGGCGTGGAAGAAGTTTGGGACGAATTCGTGGGTCATTTTGATGACGGTGTTTTCGAGTGCGACGATTGTGTGGGGCTTGTTGAGTAATACGTGGTTTGGCGCGGGGATTCCGTGGTGCGCGAATTGGCCGACGGTGAAGTGGCTGGCCGATCCGAGTTATCACAATATGATGTTTTTGTGCTTCACGATTGGCGTGACGCATTTGATGCTGGCGCGAATTTGGAATGGCATTTGCAAGGCGCCGGATTCGACGTGCTTGGCCGAGTTTGGTTGGGCGGGGATTCTCTTTTCGATGTATTGCGTGACGAATACAATCGTAGGGATTTTTGACGCGTTTCCGAAGTCGGTCTACTGGGTGTTTGGCGTGTCGATTGTTTTGGTGTTTGGGTTCACGTTGAAGCCGAATGAATTGAAGTCGCGCGGGGCGGAGCTGGGGATGTTGCCGCTGAATATTATGAGTGCGCTGGGCGATATTATTTCGTATGTGCGTTTGTTTGCAGTGGGCTTGGCGTCGGTGAAGGTTGCGGAGAATTTCAACAACATGGCGACGGGGCTTTTGGCGGGCGAGCATGCGTGGTGGGTGACGGCGCTCCTTGCGATTGGGACGGTTTTGATTTTGCTGTTTGGACACGTCCTCAATTTGATGATGGCGGGCTTGTCGATTTTGGTGCATGCGGTACGTTTGAACACGCTGGAGTTTTCGAACCACAAGGGTGTATCGTGGTCGGGCTATGAGTTTAGTCCGTTCAAGCGCAAGGCGGCGCGGTAAGGATTTCTAAATATAAACTAGGAAAAACAAAAACTACAACTCTAAAGGAGATAACAAATGAGTGATGCAGCAATGATTGTGGCGGGCGCGATTGCCTGCTTGGGTTTGGCCGGTACGGGCAGTGCGCTTGGGACGGGCTTTGCGGCGTCGTCCGCGGTCGGTGCGTGGAAGAAGTGCTATGCGGCGGGCAAGCCTGCGCCGTTCCTTCTTTTGTCGTTCGTGGGCGCGCCGATTACGCAGACGCTGTACGGAATGATTTTGATGTTCGTGATGCTGGGCAAGGTTGGCAATTGTGCCGCGGGCTCGGGCGTGCCGGTTTTGGTGGCGGGCATTTTTGCGGGTCTTGCGATTGGCGTTTCGGCGGTGTTTCAAGGGCGCGCTGCGGCGGCCGCGGCAGATGCGCAGGCTGAAACCAACCAGGGCTTCACGAACTATCTCGCTGCGCTCGGCATTATTGAAACTGTCGCAATTTTCGCGATGGTGTTTGCCCTCATCGCGCTTGGCAAAGTCGCCTAATCGGCGCACGCGTTTCGCGCGATGAAACTTGGCACGAAGCAATTGTGGTTCGCGTCCTTTACCGCCGTCTATGCGGTATTGGTCGCGTTTATCTTTTGGGGCACGTGGTCGCTTGCCGCCGCGCCCGTGATGCCGGATTGCTCGATTTGGCATCCGCTTGCTTTCGGTGATAACGTGGCAAAGTTTTGCCGCGATTGGTTGGCGACGGGGCGTTTTGTGCCGGGTGACATTTTGCATTTTGTTGGGACGCCGTATGTGTGGCAAGAGGCTCAATATGCGCTTGCTGGGTATTTTGCCGCGCTGGGGCTGGCGTACTTTTTGAAGGGGCGTGGGCTATCGCGTTTGGCGGCGTATGGCGGTGGGTTGCTGCTGGCGTTGTCGGGATATTGGTTCTCGCTTTTTTCGGCTGGGCATTTGGGTTGGTTCCAATGGATGACGTATGGCGTGTTTGCATTTGGTTTGTGTGACCGCGCGGTGCGGCGCGGCAAGTGGCGTCATTGGATTTTACTCGGCGCGACGGTCGCGTGGGGCTCGTTTTACCAGCCCGACCTCTGGTTGCTCTTCACGGTCTTTACGGGCGTCTATTTCGTTTGGTGTTGCATTCGCGAACGTCATTGCCCCAATTTCAAAGGCGTCGCGCTCGCGGCACTTTCATTCTTTGTGATTGGCGGCGTCAGTTTCTATCATGCTTTCACCGATGTCTTGGCGGGGCGCGACCAGCAAATCACCGAAACAAAATCGGCTACACAAACAGACGATGACGCGCGTTGGATCTTTACGACGAATTGGTCCATGCCGCCCGAAGACACGCTTGAATTCTTTATTCCACGCATTCATGGCGACACGAGTTGTCCGATGACGCAAGCCTTCGGCCGCCGCGCCGGCAAGGACGTGAAACCCTACACAGGCCGCCTCGGGCGCCCTCTCAACGCACCTGCTGGCAACTATCGTCAACACTCGCTCTACTGCGGTTTTGTGACGTGCCTCTTGGCCCTCGTGGGCATTGCATTTTCTTTCAAGAATCGCCGCACGGACGCGCTCTTTTTCGCAATCGCGGCACTTATTTTCTGGCTCTTTTCAATGGGACGCTTTTGCGAACCCATCTATCGCATCGTCTACGCGTTGCCCTTTGGCGACTACTTGCGCGCACCCGTCAAATGGCATCACCTAACCGAACTTTGCTTGGCCGTCCTCGCCGCCTTTGGCATTGATGCCCTCGCACGGCGCATTCCACACGGCACACCCATCCTCGCGGCGGTGGTCCTTCTCGGCGCGGCAGATCTTGCGCGCATCAATCAACTTTATTGCGCGCCCATTGACCTTTCCATTATTCGCAACACGAACGCCGCCGCGGCCGATATTCTCAAGCACGGCAATGGCGTCACAGCGGATTTGATTGAAGGCGGTAATGGTCTCACGGCCTGGAGTTTTGCCGCGCGCAACATTCCGATGACAGGCAACTTTGCCGACAGCACCATTCGCTACGTCTGGCTACCACTTGAACAACTCAAGGCCAATCCTAAAATTGCCGCGTGGCTCAAGATGAAGAACGCGCGCCCACTTGGGACCTATTCCTTGACGCAACAGGCCATCCGCCCAGCCGCCAACGGCCGCGGTGCCAATACCGCCCTTTACGTGATTGATGCGGCGCCCACAACACCAGCCGCGGCACCTTTCCCGCGTCCGAAACCGCTCTCCCTCGCGCTCGCAATCATCTCTTTCATCGGCACACTTTCCGCGGCACTTTTTGCCATTTATTCACTTATTAAAAAGGAGACATCCCATGCTTAACGGTATCAGCAAAATCATCTCACCCGAACTTCTCATGTTCCTCGATAAAATGGGACACGGCGATGAAATCGTTCTTTCCGATGGCAACTTCTCGGGTGAATCAACCGGACGCAATGTCCTGCGCGCGGATGGTAGCGGCGTGTGCGATCTCCTTCGCGCCATCCTCCCGCTCTTCCCGCTTGATGCCTATAATGACAACGTCTTCCTCATGGATAAACTCCCCTGCGATAAGGACCTCAACGTCCCCATCTGGGAAGAATACAAAGCCATCGTCAAGAAATATACGGACCGCGAACCCGTCTTTCTGAGCCGCTCGGGCTTCTACGAACGCGCGGCAAAATCTTTCGTCATCGTCGTCACGGGCGAGACCGCCATCTACGCAAACGTCATCCTCAAAAAAGGCGTCGTCTTCCAATAATGAACGCCTTTCTCCAATCCATCGCGACCGTCCTCGAAGTCGACAATCTTGCCCTCGACACAAACTTTCGCACGCTCGATGATTGGTGTTCTTTGAAAGCATTTGGCCTCCTCGTGACGCTTGAAAATGATTGGGCCACGCCGCTCACGATCGACCAATTCCGCACGCTCACTACATGCCGCGACCTTTATCGCGAAGCCTTCATTTCGTTTGCGGCCAACCTCTTCAAAGTCCCCCGCGAAACGCTCTCAGGCACAACCGCCTACGAATCCATTCCGCAATGGGACAGCGTCAATCATTTGCGCCTTGTGATGGAAGCGGAAAAACGTTTCGGCACCCATTACGCGCTTGAGCAAATCCCCGCGCTCAAGACGCTCAATGATTTTTTGATTCCTTGACGAGTGCCTCAAGCGCCGCGCGCAATTCGCCCGGTGTGCCATCATTCCAAATTGCATGGTCCGACCGTGGCACTTTTTCCGCGACGTCCATTTGCGCCGCGAGCCGTCCCTCGGCTTCGTCCTTCGTGTAGCCGCGCGTTTCTATCATGCGTCGAATTTGCGTTTCACGTTGTGACGCGAGGCACCACACTTCGTCATAATCCTTTTCCCAGCCGACTTCAAAGAGAAGGGGAATAATCGCCACGCGCATCGCCTCGCCCGCCGCGGCACCTTCCGCCATCCATTCCTTTAACCGCGCCCTCACCAGCGGATGAATCTTCGCTTCCAATTTCTGCCGCGCCGCCGGGTCGCGAAACACAATCGCCGCGAGCCGCCTACGTTCTTCAACGGGAATCAACTCATGAACGATGTCGTCGGCGTCTAGCGTCTTGATGCCGCACGCATTCAAAAACCGTGCCGCCAGAGATTTGCCACAGGCAATTCCACCTGTCAATGCAATGCGTTTCATCGTTCAACGTACCTTAAAAAAGAATGGTGGAGATAAGGGGAGTCGAACCCCTGACCTTCTCAATGCCATTGAGACGCTCT
>CAVGIZ010000089.1:0-10049 GCA_963629255.1 Anaerovoracaceae bacterium | reverse complement strand
TTTGGGGTGGAAGCAGTGATGGGGGCATTTAGGTGGAGAGAGATTAGGTTGTTTACGCGTGGGGCGGCGAAATGGGGGAGCGAGGTGGGTGGTTATTCTTGAAGTGGTGATTTAGCTTAATTAGGGGGAAAGGGAGGAAAAAGTAAAAAAGTGTGGAAAGGGGGTTGACAAATGGGGGTGAAATATGGTATAATACGCGCGATTTCGGCTACCTAGGCTTTAAACAGGTTTGGGTTGCTGGGGTCGTGTATTGATTTTTGACAAGGTATTAGACACTTCAGGAGCTCTAGAAATGGCAATGAACAATCAGTTGTTGGCGGTTGTCCAGCACATCGAGAACGAGCGTGGCGTGAGTCGCGAGGTCGTGATTCAGGCGATTGAGCAAGCAATCGGCCAGGCAGCGCGTCGTAAAAGCGACGTGACGAATGACTTGCGTGTTGAGATTAATCGGCACGATTTGTCGTTGCATGTGTATGATACATTTGTGGTGTCTGATACGGAGGTTGGGCCTGGGTTTATTCCGAGTGCGCGTGCGGCGCGGTTTAATCATGGGGTGAAGCCTGAGGAGGGGGCGACGATAGAGATTGAGATGCCGGCGGCGCGTTTAGGGCGTATTGCGGCGCAGACATCGCGGCAGATGATTATGCAGAAGATTCGCGAGGCGGAGCGGACGAATACGTTTAGTGAGTATCGGGATCGGATTGGTGACATTGTATCTGGGACGGTGACGGCGGTGGCGCATCGCGACACATTTGTGACGGTTGGGAAGGTTGAGATGTTGTTGCCTGGCAAGGAGAAGATTCCGACGGAGGATTACCAGGTTGGGGATCCGATTCGCGCGATTGTGCTGAGGGTGGATCCGGAGGCGAAGGGTCCGAGTGTGATATTGAGTCGGGCGAGTGGGAAGTTTTTGGAGGCGTTGTTCCGTTTGGAGGTGAGTGAGATTTCTGATGGTGTTGTGGAGATTATGGGTGTTGCGCGTGATCCAGGTTTTAGGGCGAAGTTGGCGGTGCGGACGGCGAATGAGAATGTGGATCCAGTTGGTGCGTGTGTGGGGCAGCGTGGGAGTCGTGTGAAGACGATTGTGAGCGAGCTTCACGGTGAGAAGATAGACATTATTCGTTGGAACGAGGACATTCGGCAGTTTGTGGCGGCGGCTTTGGCGCCGGCGAAGTTGGAGTCGATTGAGGTGGATCCTGTGCAGCCGAACACGGTGCATGTGATAGTGAGTGCGGAGCAGTATTCGCTGGCGATTGGCAAGCGTGGGCAGAATGTGCGGTTGACGTCGAAGTTGACAGGGTGGCATGTGGACGTGAAGAAGTCGATGGCGACGGCATCGTTTGAGGATCAGAAGGCGGAGGCGATACGTGATTTGGCGGAGACATTGAGTGTGTCGACGGCGGTTGCGACGCAGATTGCGGATGCTGGGTATTTGACGGTAGACGGGATTGCGGACGAGGACGAGGCGAGCTTTATGGCGGCGACAGGGCTGGACGAGGTGACGGCGACGGGGGTGTATGCGGCGGCGAAGGCTGTGGCGGAATTGCTCAATGGTGATGCGGGTGCGGAGGGTGCGCCTGCGGGAGATGGGGAGTAAGGGACTAGAGGAAGCACGAACGATGAGAGTATACGAGATAGCGAAGGAAGCAGGGGTCACGAGCGCGGCGGTTTTGGCGGCGGCGGAGGCGGCTGAGATTGAGGTCACGAACGCGATTAGTCTTGTGGAGGAAGGGGACGTAGAGAAGTTGCGCGCGGCGGTAGCTGGGAAGGGCGCGGCGGCGGAGCTTGCATCGAAGCGTGCGGAGAAGGCGAAGAAGGCGAGTGAGATTACGGCGGGGCGCATTGAGGGTGAGAAGGCGTTGCTCGCGAAGCATTTGAAGATAGCGGCGGACGCGGCGGCTGGGCAGAAGGTTGAGACGAAGATTGCCGCGGTGAAGGTTGAGAAGGTTGAGAAGGCGGCGGTGAAAGTTGCGCCGGTGGTGCCTGCGAAGCCGAAGCAAGTGGTGCCGACGATTTCTGCGAAGTTGACGGGTTTGACGGCGCATGCGGGATTCAAGCCGTTGCAGAAGGCGCGGCCGGCGGCGTCGATTACGATTACGGTTGCGGAGAAGAAGCCTGCGAAGCCGAAGATTGAAGTTGCGCCTGCGAAGAAGGGTGATAAGCGCGGCGGAAATGGGGCTGGAGCGAAGGACGCGGGGAAAGTGCCGCGTGTTGCGCCGGTGGTGCCGCAGCAGGGGAGCCGTATTTCGGTGAATGAAGACGCGAAGGAGATTTCGATTCGCGGTGCGGTGGTGGTGAAGGATTTGGCGGCGAAGTTGGGGATTAAGCCGAATCGATTGATTGCGGATTTGATGATGCTGAAGGTTTTGGCGTCGATTAATCAGCGAGTGGAGCCAGATGTTGCGACGAAGGTTGCGGAGAAGTATGGCTTTAAGGTGACGATTGAGCATGCGCGTGACAAGGCGGCGGCGAAGCCCGTGATGAAGGCGATTGACGCGGATGATTTGATTCCGGAAGATCCGCCGGAGACGTTGAAGCCACGTGCGCCGGTGGTGACGTTTTTGGGGCATGTTGACCATGGCAAGACGACGTTGATGGACTGGATTCGCAAGGAGCATGTGGCGGCGGGCGAAGCGGGCGGCATCACGCAGCAGATTAGCGCGTACCAGGTTGAGATTGCCGGGAAGAAGATTACGTTTTTGGATACGCCGGGGCACGCGGCATTTAGTGCGATGCGTGCGCGTGGGGCGCAGATCACGGATATTGCGGTGTTGATTATTGCCGCGGATGACGGGATTATGCCGCAGACGGAGGAGTGCATTCGTGTGGCGCGTCAGACGGGCGTGCAGATTATGGTGGCGATTACGAAGTGCGACAAGCCGACGGCGCAGGTGGACCGTGTGAAGCAGCAGTTGCAGAAGCGTGGGCTGACGCCAGAAGATTGGGGCGGCGATATTATTTGTTGTCCGGTGTCGGGTGTGACGGGCGAGGGTGTGGATGCCTTGCTTGAGAACATTTTGGTGCAGGCGGAAGTTTTGGAGTTGCAGGCGAATCCGAATCGGCGTGCGAATGGGTACGTGATTGAGTCGGAGTTGCAGCAGGGGCTTGGGCCGTGTGCGACGCTCTTGGTGATGGGCGGCACGTTGAAGGTTGGCGATGCGATTTTGATTGGTGAGCACTTTGGTAAGGTGCGGGCGTTGATTGATGACCATGGGCGGAGAGTGAAGGAAGCGCCGCCGGCGATGCCGGTGAAGTGCACGGGGCTTTCGGGCGTGCCGGATGCGGGTGCGGAGTTCCGTGTGATGTTGGACGAGAAGCGGGCGCGGACGCTCGCCGAGCAGACGGCGCAGGAGCGCAAGGAGCAGGAGCTTTCGACGTCGAAGGCGGCGACGCTGGATGCGTTGATGAGCCGGATGGCGGCTGAGGGTAAGCGCGAGTTGAACGTGATTGTGAAGTCCGATACGCAGGGGTCGCTTGAGGCGATTGTGGAGGCGCTGAATCAGATTAAGAGCGAGAAGGTTGGGTTGAATGTGATTGGGACGGGGACGGGGAATGTGTCGTTGACGGATGTGAAGAGTGCGGCGGCGGGCAAGGCTGTGATTGTGGGCTTTGACATTGGCAATGACGCGGGCGTGCAGCAGCAGGCGCGGCATGACAGTGTGAGGATTAATTCGTTCCGCATTATTTATGAGTTGATTGATCATGTGAAGCAGTGCATGCTGGATTTGTTGCCGCCGGAGTACAAGGAGGTCATCAAGGGGCATGCGGAGATCAAGGCGATTTACGACATTGGCAAGCTTGGGAAGATTGCGGGTTCGCAGATGTTGGATGGTACGTTGATTGCGAAGGAGCGGTTCCGCATTTTGCGCAACAAGCAAGAGGTGTGGGATGGCAAGGTGCAGACGATTCGGCACTTCAAGGACGAGGTGAAGGAAGTGACGGGGCAACAGGAATGCGGCGTGTGCTTTGTGAATTATGAAGGATTCCAAGAGGGCGACGTGATTGAGTGCTACGTCTTGGAAGAATTGCCGAGGTCGCTGTGAGTGTTGATCGTCTCGAGCGTGTGAATAGCTTGTTGAAGCGGGTGATTGCGGAGGCGATGCACTCGGTGATGCAAGGTGATACAGTCGCGCCGGGATTGATTACGGTGACGGGGGTTGCGTGTGGGAAGGATTTGCGCGATGCGACGGTGAGCGTTTCCATTTTTGGGGACGACGAGCTGAAGGAGCGTGCGATGCAACATTTGCGTCATAACGCGAAGCGTTTTCAGGCGATTATCAATCGGGAGGTGCGGCTGAAATTTACGCCGCGGCTTGTCTTTCAGTTGGATCGGTCGCTTGAGAAGGGTGATGCGGTTCTTGCGATTTTGAACAACTTGCCGCCGGTTGAGACGTAAGGTCGAAGCGCGGCAGTTTTTATAACAATGTAAAAAACGATTTGAAGGAGAGAAGAAAATGAGACCAGTAGTTCTAATCATCCGCGATGGCTGGGGCATCAATCCCCGCAAGGATGGCAACAGTGTGTATGGCGCGAAGACGCCTGTTATTGACCAGATTCGCGCGCGGTATCCGCATTGTTTGTTGGATTGTTGCGGCGAAGCGGTGGGCTTGCCGGATGGGTATCAGGGGAGCTCGGAAGTGGGGCACCTCAATATGGGCGCGGGGCGTATCGTGGTGCAGGAGTTGAAACGCATTGACGATGGGCTTTCCTCGGGCGAACTTTTCAAGTCGCCGAAGTGGGCGAACTTGATTGCGAACTGGAAGAAGAATAATTCGCAATTCCATTTCTTTGGTTTGTTGCAGGATGAGGGCGTGCATGCGCACCAGGAGCACCTTTTCAAGTTGATGCGTCGTGCGCGGCAGGAGTTTCCGGAAGGCCGCATTGTGGTGCATCCGTTCCTGGATGGGCGCGATACGCCGCCACGTTCGACGCTGGAGTACATTGCGCGTTTGAAACAGGAATTGGCCGCGGTGGGCAACGCGAAGATTGGCACGGCGATGGGCCGTTATTATGGGATGGACCGCGTCAAAAATTGGACGTTGACGAGCGAGGCGTATGATTGCATTGTGAGCTGCAAGGGCAAGAAGGCGGCGGCGATTGAGGATGCGGTCAAGGCGGAGTATGAGACTGGCAAGACGCCGGATGGCGCGCCGATGACGGATGAATATGTTCCGTGCTATGTGATTGGCGATTATGCGGGCGTGAAGGATGGCGACGTGATCATGCACACGAACTATCGTCAGGACCGCGCGATTCAGTTGACGCAGGCGTTTGTGTGTGATGATTACGCGGGTGAGCGTAGTGCGCGGCCGAAGGTGACGTTCCTCGGGTTTACGCGTTATTGGGATGAGTTCCAGGATTACTTGCTGGGCGCGATGGGCGCGGGCGGTGGCATGGATAACTTGCTGGGCGAGGTCGTTTCCAAGGCGGGTATTCGTCAGCTTCGTTTGGCGGAGACGCAGAAGTTCCGCCACGTGACGAGCTTCTTTAATGGCAAGTCCACGACGCCGTCTGAAGGCGAGGACCAAGTGGAAGTCAAGTCGCGTTTTGATCCGGCGACGTTTGCTTCGCACCCGGAGATGGATGCATACAATGTGACGGATGAGCTCTTGAAGCGCCTTGAGAACAATCCGTACGGCTTCATTGTGGTGAACTATGCGAACTGCGATATGGTGGGCCACACGGGTGTGCAAAGTGCCGCGACGAAGGCTGTCGAAGTGACGGATGAGTGCATTGGCAAGATTCTGCCGCGCCTTCTTGAGCTTGACGCGCACGTCCTCATTTATGCGGACCACGGCAATGCGGAGCAGATGGTCGATTATAAGACGGGCCTCACGAAAACGTCGCATACGCTCAATTTGGTTGATTGCTTCTACGTCGCGAATGATGCGGCGGGTGTGCGGTTGACGCCGCTGGCAAAGCTTTCGGCCATTGCGCCGACTGCGCTGCAGATGCTTGGAATCCCGGTTCCGCCAGAAATGACGACGCCGTCGCTTCTTGCGGGTAAAGAGCCTTGGTCGAAGACCTCGCTCAACATCTAACGCGGCAGAAAAAGGAGACGAGACATGAGCGACAAGATTACGATGCAAGGCGGCAAATTGTGCGTTCCGGAGCACCCGATCATCCCGTTCATCGAAGGCGATGGCACGGGCCCAGACATCACCCGCGCGGCGCAAGTCGTGTGGAATGCCGCGGTCGAGAAAGCCTACAAGGGTCAGCGCAAGATTGAATGGCGCGAAGTCCTCGCGGGCGAGAAGGCCTTCAAGGCGACGGGCGAATGGCTGCCGCAAGAAACGCTCGATGTTTGCCGCGATTGCCTCGTCTCTATCAAGGGCCCGCTTACGACGCCGGTTGGCGGTGGCATTCGTTCCATCAACGTCGCGATGCGCCAGGAGCTGGACCTCTACGTTTGCTTGCGCCCCGTGCGCTACTTCAAGGGCGTGCCATCCCCGGTCAAACATCCGGAGCTCACCGACATGGTTATCTTCCGTGAAAATACGGAGGACATCTACGCCGGCATCGAATGGATGAATGGCACGCCTGAAGTCGAAAAGGTGAAAGCCTTCCTCCTTGGCGAAATGGGCGTCAAGAAGATTCGCTTCCCGAAGACGGCGTCGATTGGCATCAAGCCCGTCTCGCTCGAAGGCACGGAACGCCTCGTCAAGGCGGCGCTCGATTATGCCATTGCGAACGATCGCAAGTCCGTCACGCTGGTTCACAAGGGCAACATTCAGAAGTTCACGGAAGGCGCTTTCCGCGATTGGGGCTATGCCCTCGCACGCCGCGAATATGGCGCGACACTAATTGATAAGGGCCCGTGGTGCACGTTCAAGAACCCGAAGACAGGCCGCGACATCATCGTCAAGGATTGCATTTGCGACGCGTTCCTTCAACAGATTTTGACGCGCCCCGCCGAATACGATGTGATCGCGACGCTCAACTTGAACGGGGACTACGTTTCGGACGCGCTGGCGGCGACGGTCGGCGGCATCGGCATTGCGCCGGGTGCCAACATCAACTATCAAACAGGCGTCGCCGTCTTTGAAGCGACCCATGGCACGGCCCCGAAGTACGCGGGCCTTGACAAGGTCAACCCGGGTTCGCTTATCCTTTCTGGCGAAATGATGCTCCGCTACATGGGCTGGAACGAAGCCGCGGACCTCATCATCCAAGCGATGGACAAAGTGATTGCCGCCAAGACGGTCACCTACGATTTCGCCCGTCAGATGGAAGGCGCGACCGAGGTGAAGTGTTCGGCCTTTGGTGCGGCACTTGCCGCGGCGATGTAATCATCTTTCACTTCGCCCGACCGCGGCAGTTTTTGCCGCGGTTTCACTTTTCTAGGAACCCTCATTCAAATTATTTATGGACTCAAATTCGAATCGTGAAAAACTCGCAAGCCGCATCGGCTTCATCTTTCTCTCGGCTGGCTGTGCGATTGGTCTCGGTAATGTTTGGCGCTTCCCTTACATCGCGGGCCAAAATGGAGGCGGCGCATTTGT
This sequence comes from Anaerovoracaceae bacterium, assembly GCA_963629255.1. Lineage (GTDB taxonomy): Bacteria > Verrucomicrobiota > Kiritimatiellia > RFP12 > UBA1067 > UBA1067. The sequence goes on along the minus strand of CAVGIZ010000089.1, from coordinate 2,547 downwards.
CGCGCTTTACCTTGTCGCCCTCGCTCTCATCGGCCTCCCGGCGCTTCTCATGGAATTCACCGTGGGCCGCGGCGCGCAACGTTCCATCGCTCGCCTCCACGAAACCTTGACGCCCACCAAGAAAGCATGGCGCATCCACGGCATCGTGGGCTTCATCGGCAACCTCCTCCTCATGATGTTCTACACGACCGTCACGGGCTGGATGCTCATCTATTTTGTTCGCATGTGCCGCGGCACTTTTACGGGACTCTCACCTGAAGGCGTTGGCACGGCTTTTGGTAGCATGCTGGGCGATCCGCTCACCATGGGCGTCGCCATGGCACTCGTCACCATCTCCGCGACAATCGTCTGCGCCATCGGACTCCAGAAGGGCGTCGAACGCGTTACGAAATGGCTCATGCTTTGTCTCCTCGTTTTGATTGTAATCCTCGCCATCAACTCCATCTACCTTGACGCGCATAACACGGGTCTCAAGGGCCTCACCTTTTACCTCGTCCCCGACTTCGCACGCATGAAATCGGTCGGCATCATCAAGGTCATCACCGAAGCGATGAACCACGCCTTCTTCACGCTCTCCATCGGCATTGGCGCCATGTCCATCTTCGGCAGCTACATTGGCCGCGACCACACGCTTCTCGGCGAAACCCTCCACGTCTGCGTCCTCGACACGCTCGTCGCCATCTCTGCGGGCCTCATCATCATCCCCGCCTGCTTCGCCTACGGCGTTCATCCCGGCCAAGGCCCAGGCCTCATCTTCACCACGCTCCCAAACGTCTTCAACGATATGCCGCTCGGCCGTCTCTGGGGTTCGCTCTTCTTCGTCTTTATGTCGTGCGCGGCCCTTACCACCGTCATCGCCGTCTTCGAAAACATCATCGCCTGCCTTATTGACTACTTCAACTGGTCGCGTCGCACCGCGGCAATTTTCACTGGCACGCTCCTCTACTTCCTCGCTCTCCCATGCATCTTCGGCTTCAACATCTGGAGCGCCTTCCACCCGCTCGGCGGCTCGTCTGGCGTCCTCGACCTTGAAGACTTCCTCGTCTCGAACCTGTTCCTGCCTCTTGGCGGCATCGCCTTTGCGCTCTATTGCACGCACCGTTTCGGCTGGGGTTGGCAGAACTTCCTCGCCGAAGCCAACGCGGGCCGCGGCCCAAAATTCCCGAACGCGCTGCGCATCTATTGCGGCTACATCTTGCCCGCGTTCGTCGCCTTCATCTTCATCCTTGGCCTCATCGATAAGTTCAAATAATGTCCTCTGCCTTCCACACCATTCAAACCGCCCTCATCGCCCTCGTCGCCCTCTCTCTCGGCCTCGTCGCGTGGCGTCGGCGTGAATGGCGCGGTGGACTCCTCGCGATGGCCTTCATCTTCCTCGGCGTCGCCTTCAACGAATTCGAATGGCTCACCGACCGCCTTCCGCCGCTCAACATGCCCGAGCCCGAACTCATCCCCATCGCCGCCTCACTCACACTCGCCCTCGCCTGCCTCATCATCTCCCCTGGCTCCACCTCCGCGGCACTTTTTGAAGTCTGGCGCAATCGTCGTTTTACGCTCCTCGTCTGGGGACTCCTCCTTGTCTCCATCCTCGCCAACGCCATCCGCGCCAAAGAACTCTGGACCATCCTCGCGCCCGACCTCATCGACTCCTGGCAAGTGCGCTACTTCGCTCAGCAACTCACCAAATTCTTCGGCCACATCCTCCTCCTCAACTGGGCCATTCTCTTCTTTATGGACGAATGGCACCGCCTCGCCCATCGCCCTTCCCCACACGAATATCTCCTCCGCGAACATCCCTTCATCGAAATCGGCCAAGGCGCACGTCGCATCTGCTACCGCATCGGCACCACCGACTATTGCGTCAAATTCCTCCGCAACCCATCCTCCGACGCTCCAACCGATAAACGCTTCTACCGCCGCCTCGGCCGCCGCTTCCGCATCATGCTCCTCCGCGGCAGATTCGACCGCGAGCAAAACCTCAATTGCCAAGAAGCCGAAGCTATGGTCCAATGCCGCCTCACCGCAGGCGCAGAAGTCGCCGATGCCTTCCCAGAAACCATCGAAATCGTCTTCGACGAAAAACGCGGCTACGGCATCCTCATGAACCTCCTCACCAATGCCGACGGCTCACCCATCATCCGCGCCGATAACGCCATGTGGAAACGCCACGACCCAGCCTTCAACGCCACCGTCTATCCCAAACTCAAGTCGCTTCTCCACGCCCTTATCGACGCCTCTGCGCCTTTCTACGAGCCCGCCAATGTCCAAGTCCAAATCCAAGCGGACGGCTCGCCACGCTTGCGCCTCATCGACTTCGAACCCGTTGACAAAAAGTTCATTCACATCTCAGAGAAACTTCCCTTTGTTCGCCGTGCGGACCTCACTCGCCGCACCGAAAAATTCCTGAAAGACCTCCGCGAACGTTTCAACATCGCAGACGTCTAACCGTGGCACTTCCTCCGCAGTCGGTTGAATTTTGTCGAACGCTTTTGTTTTTTTTCACGCGCATAAGTTTGTGACATTGCGCGCATAAGAGCGCTCGAACTG
>CAVGIZ010000088.1:0-10084 GCA_963629255.1 Anaerovoracaceae bacterium | reverse complement strand
TTTGCCGCGTTCTTTTTATTTTATTTGTTGAAAAGGTTTGCCGCGGAGGGGGTGTTGGGCGCGGCTGATTTTATGCAAAAGTGGCATGTGCAGATTTTGCACATGCCACTTGGGTGTAGCACATAGGCTAGCTGCCGCTTAAGCTTAGAAGAAGAGGTCGCGTTCGCCGCGGCAGGTGGCTTCGTATTGCTTGAGGATGGTTGGGTAAAACTTCGGGAGCCATTCCTTGATTTCGGCCAGCTCCTTTTCGATGAGCTTATCGCCGATCGCGCGTGTTTCATCCGAAGCGAAATCGTCGAGCCATTCGCGGAAGGTGAGGACGGCGTTGATCTTACAGAACTTGCCTTCGCGTCCCGTTTTGAGGGCGTCCATAATGCAACCGCCCGTGCGGCCACAGCGATAGCCCGCTGTACAGAAGGACGTGATTTTGCCGCGGCTGGCGAGGTAGCGAACCATTTCGTCGATGGAGCGTGTATCGCCCAGCATGAATTGCTGGCGCTCTTTTTCTTGGTGCGCTTCATTCGCGAAATCGCTGTAGCCCTTGATGGCAATGTTGGACGAGCAGTCGAGCTGGGTCATGCCATGGTCGAGGACGCGGTTGCGGCTCGCGGCACTTTCACGTGCGGTCACAATCATGCCCGTGTAGGGGACCGAGAGACGCGCGATGACGAGGATGCGTGCAAAGGTTTCGTCGTCAATGAGCCAAGGTGATTCTTCTGGGACCTTGGTGCCGCTTGCGGGCTCGAGGCGCGGGAAGGAAAGTGTGTGTGGCCCGATATTGAACCAACGTTCCAAATCGCGCGCATGGAGAATCGTTGCGAGAAGTTCGTAGCGCCAATCGCAAAGTCCGTAAAGGACGCCGAGGCCGACATCATCAACGCCCGCTTCAAGGCACCGGTGGAAGCACGTCGTGCGCCAATCGTAATTACCCTTGACGCTCCACGACGGGTGCATCTGTTCGTAGAGTTTGCGGTTGTAAGTTTCCTGGAAGACTTGGAATGTGCCAATGCCGACGGAGCGGAGGACTTTCAAATCGGCGACGGGGAGCGGCGCGGCATTTACATTGACGCGGCGGATGCCCACTTTCGCGCCAGTGCGCGGTGCGGCCACTTGACGGTTGTAGCACGTCTCGATTGTTTCGGCGATGTATTCGGTCGAGGTCGTCGGGTGTTCGCCATAGACGGCGATGAGGCGCTTGTGGCCGATGCGGCCGGCGAGGACGTCAATTTCTTCTTTGAGTTCATCCATCGTCAGGACGCGACGCTTTTGAAGGGCGTTGCCTTCGCGGAAGCCACAATAGCGGCAGCCGTTCACGCACAAGTTGGACATGTAGAGCGGCGCGAACATGACGATGCGGTTGTCGTAAACTTTGTGTTTGATGCGGTCCGCGGCCGCGCGCATTTCTTCGAAGAGCGCGGGGTCGGTCACTTGCATGAGCGCGGCGGTTTCTTCTGGGAGGAGCGTTTCGCAGGTGGATTCGCTCTTGGCAATGATTTCACGGATTTTGACAGGGTCAGCAGGAACGCCATCTGTTTTTTGGATGAGGTCGTTGATGTAGGCGTCGTCGATGAAGTGTTTGCCGCCGGGGAGGTAACGATCGATTTCATCTTGGATGATGAAGTTCTTAGTGTATTCCGCGGCGGAATTGAATTTACGAATGCTGGACGTATCTGCCATAATAGTGAGTTGCCTTAGCCTTTCATATTTTAGATTGATAAATGTTTTTGAGTGGCGCTAGAAGGCGATTGCAGAAAGCGCATCCATCATGATGTGCCGCGCGTTGTCATCGCGTTCTTTTGCCGAAGCGGAGCCAAGCACAATCACGATGGCACGCTTGCCTTTGCGCGAGCCTGTCAAGACAACAGAACTGCCGCCCGCATCAATGTAGCCCGTTTTGAGTCCATCGACTGCTTCCGTGCCATCAGGATTGATTACCTTCCATTTGTTCTTGACCATTACATTGTTGTGATTGACGCGCTTGAAGGGCTCGCCGTTCGGCAGCGTCACATTACACACTTTGATGGATGTATACTTCAAGATTTCGGGATGTTTGTTCAAGAGTGCGCGCGCCAACTTGGCCAAATCGCGGCAGGTGGATGTATTGAACTTGCGTTCTTTCGCGCCTTGCATTGGTGGCAAACCATTCGGATTATAATACCGCGTTGAAGTCATTCCCAAGCTCGCCGCCTTCGCATTCATTCGCGCAACAAATGCCGCGGTTGAACCTTCACACTTTTCCGCCAAAAAAATTGCCGCGTCGTTTGCACTATGGACGAGAAGGACTTGCAAGAGTTGGTCCACCGTCATTTGCTGACCCGCGACAAGCCCCACACAACTGGGCTGACGCAAATGCCGATCTTCTTTTGTCACTGTGGGTGAGGCCGTCACCAAATCTGAAAGCGCCATTTTCCCCGCGCTCACGTCATCCAAGACGAGAAACGCTGTCATCAATTTGGTCACGCTCGCGGGGTACGCCACCGCGTCTGCATTCTCTTCAAACAAGACACGTCCCGTCGTGGCATCAAGCGACATCGCCCCTACATAAGGAGAACGCCGATAGGGCGACTGTACGCTTGCGACAGGGCGTGTCTTCTTTGGACTTTTCGCCGCGGAAGGGCCCGCACAAAGCGTGAAGACTCCACACACGGCCATGAGAAGGGCCAAGCTGAAACAACAGCAACGTTTCATCAAGAACAAATAAATTTACTTGACGGTCTTGCGTGTGACTTTAACGAGCGTTTTCCAAAGGCTCGTCGCGTCCTTCGCTTCCATCGCCATTTCCTGACTTTCGACCTTCACAAACGCTTGCGAAATGCCTGCCATCAAACGCAAGTAAAATGCCGAGACCGCAACTGGAATTGCCGACAAGAACACGATGTGCACCTTCTCGCCAAACCAATCAATGCCCTTTTTGGAAACGCCCATCGCAAGCGTCAATCCGCCGCCTTCCACGCCCCGCACATGCGGAAACGCAATGCCACCTTCCATTGCCGTCGGCAAAATGCCTTCACGTTCCAGCGCGGCCGAAATCAAGCTATCGGCATTGGCAATAAACTTGTGCTCTTCCATCACCTTCGCCAACTCTTCAATTGCCGCTGCAGGCGTCGTACCCTGCAAATCTGGTATCATCAACTCTTCCGCGCTAAACCGCGAAATACCCGTCTTTGGTTCATCACGATCCGTCTTCGTCACATTGCGTGCCGCATCCGCTTCATCTGCAAACAAAATACGCCCACAACTCGAGCACGTCACCAAATGCTGCGCCAACCGAACTTGCTGCGCCTGCGCAATCGGAATCTGCATCCCGCACGCCGCGCAACACCCATTCGACATCCCCGCCATCACGATGTGACTCTTCTTATAAAGCCGCGCGTAAACTCCCGCCACCTGCGGTTCCAACTTCTGCTGCAAGCCATCAATGGATTCATTCAACGCATCCAAATGCGTGCCGTCCCCTGTCTGATGATGTTCATCGCGCGTAAGCACAAGCTCCTGTAATTGACGCAAGATATTAATTTGACTTTTCATGGTTATTCTCCTTTAGAAATTTTCTTAGATTGTGTAGGCTTTTTATCCGTGCGCGGCACTTTTGCCGCGGCCTTCAAGTCGCCCGTGTAAATACGAATTTTATCAATTGTTTCAGCCGACAAAATGTGTTCCATCATGCACGCATCCTTATCCGCCGTCGCGCGGCTCACCCCCAACTTCATCAAGAATTCCCTCAGCAAGGTATGCCGCCCCAACACAAGCTTCGCCACGCGCCGCCCTTTTGGTGTCAATCCAATTCCCGCATACGGCTCATGCGTCACCAATCCCAACTTCTTCAATTCACGAATCGCCTTCACAACCGACGGCATCGTCACGCCCAACGCACTCGCTACATCCCGCACCTGCGCATCGCTACCATTCTGCGCCAGCACGTGTATCATTTCAACGTAGTCTTCCAAGCTCTGCGTCATAACCCTTTAATCTCACTTTCCAAATGGACTCACCTTTTTCATCAGATGCGCCAACCGAATCGTCTCAATCTCTTCATCCATCGAAACGGGATAAACTGCCGCGGTCCGGATCGTATCATAAATCTGCTTCCAAAATCCAGTCACCCCACACAGCTGCTCCTCTGGCAATCTGATTGGCAATTGCACCATCGGGAAGTCCTCATGCAAATCTGCCAGTCCTGGCGTGCGCACAGACGACCTCCGCCGCGGAAATTTATACCGCGGCTCCACAACCGACAACACGCCCTCGCGCGCACCTGGCATCACCTTGAAGCACCCACGCTCGCCCCGAATCATAAACGACCACATCCGATCCGCCGGCAACACGCCGCCATTATACTCAAGTTCCACCGAAATGCGCGTGCGCGTCTTCAACCCCACATGCACAAAATCCTCCGCATCCCCCAAACTCGCCACCCGCTTCAAATCACTCCACATCTGCACGGGCGGCATTGGCATCAACTTGAACGCTTGCAAAAACAAATCCGGCATCGCATAATACGCCGCGCCACCACCCAAACGTTTCACCGTTTGCCAATCATCACGCCGCACATAATCTTCCTTGCGGATAACCACTTGATAAATTTCCCCCAGCCGCACGTCCGTCAACTCCTGCTGCGCCAACAAAAAGTCAGCGGAGAACAATCCGCGATGCATCACTAACAACCGATTCTTCGCCTTCGTCGCCGCTCCACGCAACATCTGCGCATCCTCATACGTCAGCGCCATGGGCGACTCAATCAATGTCCAAAATCCATGACTCAACGAAGAAAGCGCATGCGCCACATGGTCCGTCGAACACGTCGCAATGTCCACCAAATCAATCTCGCGCTCCTCCAACAAATCTTCCACCCGCCGAAACATCCGGCACTCCGGAAAATCCTTCGCAATGATGTCGCGCCGCTCCTTCACAATGTCACACGCCGCCACAACCTTAAACCAATCGGGATGCTCCTTAATAATCGCATAGTGATCGGCGAACATCGCACGACCCAAACCAATCAGCGCAATGCGCACTGGCGGACGAGAATATTCGTTGTTCATTTCTTTAGCATCTCCGTTATGACTGTCAAAAATTGATCGACACTTGTGAATTGCCGATACACACTTGCAAAGCGCACATACGCCACTTGGTCCACATTCAAAAGCTCACCCATCACCAACTCGGCAATCCGATCCACGCTCACTTCATTCTCATCCAACTTCGCCACCACCGCGTCAATCATCCCCCGAATCTGATCATCGCTCACTGGCCGCTTCCCACACGCACGCCGTATCGCACGATCCACCTTTGACCGATCAAACGCTTGCCGCGACCCATCGCGCTTAATCACCAAAACCTCATCCCGATCCAACTCTTCATACGTCGTAAAACGCGCCCCGCATCCAAGACATTCCCGCCGCCGCCGAATCGCCGCGCCCTCACGCACCAACCGCGTGTCCAGCACCTTGTCTTCTTCCTTTCCGCATCTCGGGCACTTCATCGCACAAAACCTTCCAATCGTCCCTTACTTCCCATTCGCGCACATCGTGCAATGACGACAATCCAAATTCACCGGGAGCGGCGCCGGCGCACCATGCCGCCGCGCATTCCATTCACCTAAACGATTAATGAGCGCCAGCAAAAGCCCCAACACAATAAATCCACCCGCCGGCAAAATCGCCATCGTCACAGGCCCCGGATTCAAATTCTTGAACGCCAAATCTCCCCACACCGTCAACGTCCCCGCCCCCACAATCTCCCTGACCGACGCAATCAACGCCAAGCTCAGCGTAAATCCAAGCCCGCTCCCAAGCCCATCCGCAATCGATGCCAGCACCCCGTTCTTACACGCAAACGCCTCCGCACGCCCCAAAATAATGCAGTTCACCACAATCAATGGAATGAAAATCCCCAAGCTCGCCGACAAGTCCGGCAAGTACGCCTGCATCAACAAATCAATCGCCGTCACAAATGTCGCAATAATCACAATGTAACACGGAATGTGCACCGCATCCGGAATCACCTTCCGCAACGCCGACACCAACGCATTCGAACACACCAAAACAAACGCCGCGGCAAGCCCCATCCCGAGCGCATTCTCGAGACTCGTCGTCACCGCCAACGTCGGACACATCCCAAGCACCAACCGAAACGTCGGGTTGTTCTTGAAGATACCATACCAAAATGAAAGTAGTATTTTCATATCTGCCGCATATTATAGCATATTTCCGCTCGCGCGTCAATCCCCTTTTATCAGCTAACGGCCGCGAACTTATGGCGCGCGCTTCAACGTAATCACCGTAATCTCCGACGGGTCAAAGAACCGAATCGGAAACCCCGCCCATTGCCCCGTCCCAGGCGAAACATACAACTTCGCATCCTTCCCCAAATCATATTCGCCGCGGACAAACCCCTCATTCCACCTACCAATCAAAAGCGAAAGCCCCGGAAATACCCCGCCATGCGTATGCCCCGAAAGTTGCAACCTCACACCCGCCTTCGCGGCACTTTCCCTCGCCCCGCTCGGCCGATGTTGCAAGAGTATCCGAAACTCGCCCTTCGTCGCCTTCGCAAATGCCGTCTCCACCCGCGTCTTACCCCGAATCGTCCGCCCCGTCCCAAAATTGATGTCATCGACGCCCCCCAGCGCCAAACCCTCATGCACCAACGCCCCCTCATTCCTCAAAAACTTGACCCCCCACTTCTCATACAACGGCAACCAATTCGAAAACGCATGTGACTCTTCATGATTCCCCGTCACCGCATACACCCCATCCTTCGCCTTCAAATTCTTCAACGGCTCCAAATACTTTCTGCCGCGGTCCGGAAACTCATCCACAAAATCCCCCGTCAAACAAATCAAATCAGGCTCAACCGAATTCACCTTCTCCACAATCTTCTCCGTCCTCCACCGCCGCGCCGCACTCGACGCATGAATATCACTCACCTGCACAATTCGATATCCATCCAACGCCTGCGGCAAATTCTCAAACTCTATCGTCACCTCCCGCACCCCCGGTACCGCAACCCCATTATATACGCCCCACGCCGCAATCCCCCACGCCAAAATCGGCAACACCAGCACCTTCGAATTGAACCGAAAAAACACCGTCACAACCCCCAGCCCACACAAAATGCACGCCCCCGTATACAACCAATTCCAAACCCAAATCACCTTCTCCGGCAACCACGGCGCAAACGCATCCGCACCCAACTCACGATACACCAAAAACTTCGAAAAGCACAAAAGGAGCAACATCGCCCACACCGCCTGCGCCCGTATCCGCCGACACGTCGGCACCACAAACGTCAGCATCGTCAGCACAAACAGCGCATACGGCGCATAACAAAACCAATCCCACAACTGCGTATAACTCATTTCTGTATCTCCTTATTTCCTATACCGATGCGACGCCTCGCCCTTCACCTGTATCGCATCCTCTTCCCCAACCCGACCAATCTCGCGAATGCCGGGCGTGTCAATCACCATCGCCCCATTCGGCAACATCACCAATTCCCGACTCGTCGTCGTATGCCGCCCCTTCCCGCTCCATTCCTGTATCTCCTGCGTCGCCATCCATTCCTCCCCAGCAAGCTCATTAATAAGCGTCGACTTCCCCACGCCCGAACTCCCAATAAACGCCAGCGTCTGTCCCTCCCGCGCATACCCCCGCACCTTCTCCAAACCCTCCCCCGTCTTGCACGACAAATCAAACGCCACAACCCCAGCCCCCAACTCCGCGGCAATCCTCTCCGCACCCGACTCCCCCGCCGCCGCCAAATCCTTCTTCGTCAAAACAATCACCACCTGCGCCTCCCCACATTCCTCCGACAACGCCAAAAACCTCTCCAGCCGCGCCAACGAAAAATTCTCATTGTGGCTCATCATAATAAACAGCGTATCAAAATTCACCGCCAACACCTGCGCCTTCCGCCGCGCCGTCGGGTCCTTCCGCTCAAACGTCGACCTCCGCGGCAAAACCTCCGTAATCATGCTCTCCCCCTGCGCATTATACCGAAACCTCACAAAGTCCCCCGTAATCGGCGCCACCGCACCCTCCGCCCGAAACGCACTCTTCTTCTTCCGCGCCAAAATCTCACCTTCCGCCTCGTTGCACACCAAATGGTAATAATCCCCATGCGCACTCACAATCCGCCCAATCCCAGCCTCCACAGCCCCTCGCCAACCAAACTCCTCAATCCGACTCTTCATATCCTCATCCTCCTACGCTCCTTCTTCACATGCGCCACAATCCACATCACACGATACGACAGCGCCACATACACCGCCGCACACGCACACGCCGGTGCCACAAAAATCGCCGCCACCGCCATCACCCACCCCCTCACCCCAAGCGGAAACAAAATCGACAACGTCGCAAAAAGTGCCGCGGTATACGCCACCTGCCCCGCCATCACCGCGTCCGGCCGCTTCCGCACCGCCGCAATCCCCTCAATCCGCCCACGCACCACGTGAATCAAACAAATGAACGAATAAATAAATATCGCCAGCCTCGCCGTCCCCACCAACCTCTCCGGCACATTCTGATACTCCCCAAAATACCAATCCCCAACAACCGGCAACGAAAACAAAAACGGTATCAACCCCAAAACCGCCCCAGCCCCCAACGCATACCACAACAGCCGCCGATCCCCACGATGCGCCGGCGGAAATTCAATCGACACCGCCTGCATCCTCAACGCCGCATACGCCACAGGATTCGCCACCCCAATCGTCACATAATGAATCGCCAGCATATCCGCGGCATTTTCCGTCCGCCCCACAAACGCCGCAATAATCAACGGCGAAATCATCAACAAAAATCCGCCCAACGCCAACGGCAACGTAAATCGAAATTGCGCCCCAACCGTCTCCACCACATCCTCCTCGCTCGCCTCCTCCATCAAATCCTTCACATACGGCCGCGCAAAACACCACGTAATAAACCATTCAATCACACACCCAACCGTCAACGCCGCGAGCCCCCAATACGCACCCACCAAACCATACCGCGGCAAAACCGCCGCGCATAATAGCGTCACCAAAATCCGTACAAACGTCGCGATGTTCGCCTTCCCACTTTGCAAGTTGTTGAACAAAACCACCATCGGCACATTCCTCAAAAAGAACGAACCATTCATCACCACCCCCAAAACGAGCGTCCACCGCGCCAATTCGGCCAGCTCCGGCGGCAACGCAAAGAACCCCTCAAAAATAATCTTATCCAATGGATGTATCGCCGGCACACATTGCAAAATCAATAGCCCAATCATCATCCACGTATTCAGCCGCCGATAATTCAAATATCCACCGCGACTCGTCGCAAACACCATCCCCGTCATCACGAGCCCACCGCCAAACGCACCAATCAAAAACATAATCATCTGACCTTGCGAAAACGCCGTCAACGCATTCACACCATACGCACCATGCGTCACAATCCCCGCCACAAGCGGATACGTCAACGACTGCGAAAACGCCTGCAACAAAAGCGGTATGTAAAACCGCGTCACCTTCCCAATCCCAAACTCAACCCGCGGTATCATCTACCCCAAACCTCACAAATCATACGGACCCAAAAACGCCTCCTTGAAATCATACCCCGCATCAAACGCACCCGTGTCATCTCCTTCCGAATGACGAATCCGCCGCGCCGTCGCCAAATTCTCAACCATGTTCCCAACGTCCCGACACGAATGTATCCCCCATTCCTTCAAAACCATATACGCCATCGGACCATACTGATCCAGCGTCCGCTCCTTGAATTCTTCCAAAATGTCGTAATCCGAAATATCCTTCTTATCGCGCAAAAGAAAGTTGATGACATCCATCACGAGAGCATAACCACGCGCGGCATAACGTTCATCCATCGCCGCCACATCGTCATACTTGTCACTATAAAAATCTACTTCGTCAGAGTGCATATCTAATTTGTCCTATTTGCCCTATATTATACCATATTTCCGCCGCGCATTCAATCCCCCAAAACCATTCCACACGGTCAATCAAATGCACACAAAAACCATCCCACCCACCCGCCATCACGCAATTCAATTGTCAAAGATCAATGCTGTAACCAGCGTATTCCCCATCAGTGCATCG